>DATNCZ010000193.1:0-8452 GCA_035553335.1 Gemmatimonadaceae bacterium | reverse complement strand
AGCGTGTCCACCGCGCCAGTTGCGCTGATTCGAATGAGCTGATGCCCCGCGACCTGGTCATACGTGCCGCCGCCAATTGCCGACTGATCAACGTCGCGGATGTCGTATCCAAAGAGATAGTCCGCAGTGCGCGCTCCGTTTGCGTCGCTTGTGACGATCAGTTCGTGACCGTCGGTGTACTCGCTGCCTGTCGCGGCGATGCTCCTTACCGAGTCGCCTTTGGGGCTTATCTCGACGAATGCACCCGGATCTGGATCTCCGCCTCTCGAGTTGCCCACATACACTGTCATGTCCCCGTTGCTCTGCTGTTTCGCTTCCTGCACGTACAACGGACCGCAGTCATGATACCAACGGATGTTTCCCGTTCCATCAAACGCGATAAGGTAGCTGTGACCAGCTATGCCGGAGATGGCGGTGAGTGTGTAACCGGATGTCGGCGGCGTGCCGGACACGAGGGTCATGCTTACACCGGCAAGCGCCTGCGGTAACGGAGGAGATGTGTATGACGCGCCGGGCCCGACTACCGACGTCTCGCCCCGACGCGCTTCCAGCGTGATGTTGTAGGACGTCCCTGCGCGCAGGCCGATCACGGAGAGTGTTCCCTGGCCAGGTCGGGACCATGGCGTCACTCCAACGTCGCTGCTGTCGGAGGAGGCGTAGTGCGCGCGCACCGAATCCGCTGTGCCTTGCACGAAGTCGACTTCAGCGGCGTCGGGAAGGTCTGGATTGGTGTTGATCGTCCTGACGGCCAGCGGCGCAGGCGGTTCCGTCAGGCTGGGATCGGTATATCGGTCACTACAGCCGATCGCTGAGACGAGAATGGCTGCACCGACGAGTGTGGCACGGGCGAGTGTGAGGCGAAGGGCCGGTATAGTAGTCACAGAGCGGTTCGTTGACGTTTGCATTCGCGCGCATTCGACGCCAGCGGACAGCTTACATTAGGCTGTTGATGAACTATTTATGCTTTGTTAATGCGGGTTCGCACGGGGCCATCAAATCCGGTCACCATTCATGAAATGCTGAATCGCTCGGCTTATTCGGGAACGTATCTCGTTCTCGGAGTCGTTCTGCTCGCGTCGCTTATCGCCTCGGCGGGAATCGGCGCGTTCACGTTCACCCCTTCCGAGATGGTGCGGTACGTCGGCGAAGGCTTTGGATGGATCACGACCACGCCATCCGATACGCTCAACCGCAACGTATTTCTTCAGCTCAGATTGCCACGCGTATTCCTCGCGGCACTGACCGGAGCGGTGCTGGGCGTCTCCGGCACGTTGATGCAGGGAATTTTCCGGAATCCGATAGTCGAGCCGGGGCTGGCAGGGACTTCCGCCGGTGCTGCGCTCGGCGCATCCCTGGTGTTCGTGTTTGGAACGACGAGCGCGCTGGCGCGGCCGCTCGGGTCGCTGGCGGTACCGGTGATGGCATTCATCGGTGCGTTCGCGGCGACCATGCTGGTGTATCGCGTCTCCACCTCGTTTGGAAAGGTCAACGTCTTCACGTTGCTGTTGGCGGGGATCGCAGTGAACGCCGTATGCGGGGCAGGCACCGGTTTTCTCTCGTATGTCGCACGCGATCCACAGGCGCGCAACATCACATTCTGGAATCTTGGCACTTTCACGACAGCAGACTGGCGCGGTGTCGTGATGGTGACTGCGGCGTTCGCTGGATGCTTCGCCATTTCCATTCGACATGGAAAGTCGCTCAATGCGCTCATGCTGGGTGAGGACGAGGCTGCCTTTCTCGGTGCGGAACCCGAGAAACTGATCCTGCGGCTCATCATAGTCAACACTGTGATGGTTGCCGTCGCAACTGCGATGGTTGGTGTCATTGCGTTCGTTGGACTCGTGATTCCACACGTGTTGAGAATGCTCAAGTCTTCGGATTACACATTCCTGATTCCTGCGTCCGCATTGCTGGGTGCGGTGATGATGTCCATAGTCGACATCGTGGCACGCATGATAATTCCACCGGCGGAGCTGCCGGTGGGGATCATAACGGCGGTTGTGGGCGCGCCGGTATTCCTCTGGATTCTGCTACGGCAGCAACGGCGCGGCGCGGCGAGCTTCTATGGTTGAGGTAGTCGGAGCCAGCTATCGCGCTGGCGGCAATCTGATTCTCGACGATGTGACTGCGCGTTTCCGTCGTGGGCGCTTCAACGTAATTCTGGGACCGAACGGCGCCGGAAAGTCCTCACTGCTCAAGATCGCTACCGGACTGTTGCGGCCCTCGGCTGGCCACGTTACGTACGATGGAAGATCTGTGCGCGATTTTGGACCGGCCGAGCTGGCGCGGAGGCGTGCGGTGCTGTCGCAGCACGTCGAGCTCGCCTTCCCGTTGCCGGTGCGGGATGTCGTTCTGATGGGCCGGTATCCGCATTACGGTCGCTCTCCGGGGGCTCACGACGTCGAGATCGTCGATCGCGCGCTCGAGATGGTGGGAATGCTCGACCGGCGTGCGCAACACTATCCTACGCTGTCCGGCGGCGAGCAGCAGAAAGTGCAGCTGGCGCGCGTACTCGCTCAGATATGGAGCTACGACGGCGCGTCGGCTCACAACTATCTCTTTCTGGATGAACCAACGGCGAGCCTCGACGTTCACTACCAGATTCATCTGCTCGACGTTGCGCGTGAATTGCTGGCGCATGAATGCACTGTCGTCGCGATTCTTCACGACATGAACGTCGCGTTCCACTACGGAGATGCATTCTTTCTGATGGAGAATGGTCGCCTCGTGAAGGAAGCCGACGATGCCCGGGAGCTTTCTACCGAGCTCATCGAGCGTGTGTTCCGGGTAACTGCGCGACGGATTCCGGATCCGGCTGGTGGCGAAGAGATGTGGCGCTTCACGCTGTAGGACCGGCGACAGCATGACGATAAAAAAGGGGGCTCTGCGAATGCAGAGCCCCCTTTCACTTCGAACAACGCGGCTCTGCTACTCGTAGCGCAGTGCGTCAATCGGGTTGAGCGAAGCTGCGCGACGCGCTGGCCACACGCCGAACAATATTCCGACCACGGCGGAAAACGCGAATGCAACGAGGACCGCGCTCACGGAAATCGATGCGTTCCAGTTGGCGATCTTCGTCATCGCCAGTGCGCCTCCACCTCCGATCAGAATTCCCCCGATGCCGCCAAGCATGCAGAGCACGACGGCCTCGATGAGGAACTGGAGCAGGATGTTCAGTCGTGTCGCACCAAGCGCCTTGCGCACTCCGATCTCACGCGTGCGCTCCGTCACCGATACGAGCATGATGTTCATGATGCCGATCCCACCCACGATCAGACTGACCGCTGCGATACCGGCAAGCAGGTACGTAAACGTCGCCGTCGTCTCCCCGAGTGTGTTGAGGAAGTCGGCCTGACTTCGAATGTTGACGTCGCTCTCGGCGCCAGGCCGGAGCCGGTGTGCACGCGCGAGGATCGACTGCGCCTCGGCCATCGTCGCCGTTACCAGCGAATCGCTGGGAGCGAGCACATTGATCGTGCGTAGCTGATCTCTCCCAAAGATGCGGTAGCGCATCGTCGTGATGGGAATGAGGACTTCATCATCGGGGTTGCCGAATCCGGTGCCCTGACCCTTTGGCGCGAGAGTTCCGACGATCCTGAACTGGATTCCCTGTATTCGGACGGTTTCACCGATGACCGACTCGCCATTCGTGATACCGAGGTCCTGAAGTACGGCGTCACCGAGTATCGCAACCAGCTGGCTGCCCTTGTCCTCCGCGTTCGTGAACATGCGTCCGGACGCGATGGTGTAGAGGCGAACCTGCGGGTAATTCGGAGTGGTACCGATGATGTCGGTGCTGGTGTTCTTGTTGAGATACTGCACCTGTGCCGTTTTCTGCATCTCCGGCTCGACCTGCGTGATGAGCTTCGCGTTCACCCGGAGCGCCTCGGCATCCGCCATCGTCAACTTCGCGCGGTCGGTGCTCGATGCCAGGCCACGCGAAAAGATCTGTCCCGGCGAGATCGAAATCAGAGTTGTTCCGAGCGCGGATATCCGTGCCTTCACGGCCTCCTGGGCTCCATTTCCGATCGCCACCATCGCAATGACCGCTCCGACGCCGATAACCACGCCCAGCATCGTGAGCACCGAGCGCATCTTGTTGGCTCGGAGCGCGGTCATCGCGATCGATAGAGTTTCTCCAACGGGCATCATCTTGGACGTCCTCCTCCTCCGCCTGCACCAGCGGCCGGTCGGGTCGTATTGCTTCCGCCTGGCAATGCACCACCAACCATCGACCTTGCGCGCGCGCTGGACCTGTCGCGTGACGCCTGGAGAGCTATGGTGGCGAGAAGCCCGACCTCATCGCCTTCCTTCAGCCCGCTTATCACTTCAGTGTAATCGAAGTCGCTGACTCCGAGTCTTACCACCCGCGGTGACCATCCCGTCGGCGTCTTGACGAATGCCACGACCGGTGCGCCGATTGCGCCCGATCCACCGCCCGCGAACGCTGCGCGCATGCATGCGCGTGCCGTATCGGCCGTGACGCTCGCACTCTTGTAGATGGCTTCAGTCTTCTTGTGGGCGGTTGCAGAATCAATCGTGCCAGCGCGGGTCTGAGCGCGTACAGAGTCGAGCAGGGCACGCGCATTGACCTTGTTGAGCTTGGCCATTACGCCGGTGCAGACGGAATCCGGCACCGTGATGCCGCCTCCGAAACCACCACCGCCGGCACCACCGGCACCGCCACCGCGGCCACCGCGACCTCCACCGGCACGCGCACCGCCGCCACCACCCGCGCCACCGGCACCACCAGCTGCACCAGCTGCACCAGCTGCACCAGGGCCACCAGCACCAAACCCGCCGCCACGGCGCACCCCGAGCGCGTCCATCGTGTCCTGACTGATGCCGAGCTCTGCGCCGATGTCGACTGCGTCCTTCATGCTTCTCACGGCGTCGTTGGGTACTGCGATCACGTTACGCCGTTGCTGCGTTATGATGGAAACTTCGCCGTTCATGCCTGGGAGCAGAGCCAGATCCGTGTTCGGCAGAGAGACGAGAACCGGGAACATGGTAACGCTGTTCTGGATGACAGCCTGCGGCTGAACCTTCTCCACGGTGCCGGCGAACGTGCGGCCGGGAAACGCGTCGATCGTGACCGAGACCGGCATGCCTTCGTGAACGTTGCCGACATCCGTCTCATTGACGAGTGCCTGCATGCGAACATGGTGCAGATCGGCCACCGTGAGGATCGTGCTGCCACCACCAACGTTCGATGTGGCCGATGAAACCACCGTGCCCACGGCCGCGGTCTTGCTGATGACCGTACCGGATACCTGCGACCGGAGCGTTGCATAGTCGAGGTTCTGTTGCGCGGTGCTGAGCGCGGCCTGCGCGGCGACCAGTTGCGACGTTGCGTTGGCCGCATTGATGATTGCCGTCTCGTGCTCGTCGGCCGTTATCACCTTCTGTGCATACAGCTCGTTCGCGCGCTGCAGGGCGGCCTTGGTAACCGTGACGTTCGCCTCCGCGGCAGCTTCAGCCGACTTGGTGCGCTGGTAATCGTTGTTCAGAGTGCGCGTATCGATCTGCACCAGCAGATCGCCCGGCTTGACGACCTGGCCGATTTCTACCGGCATCTTCATTACGAGGCCCGATGCCTGAGATTTCACTGGCACCGTATCTTCCGGCTCTACGGTTCCCGTTGCCTGGGCCGTGACGATGATATCGCGACGTCCGATCGCAACGGTGGGAACCGCTGCCTGGTCATTCTTCTTCTTGCTGCAAGCGCCGATTGACGTTACCGCCAATACGAGGAGCAGCTTGGTACGTCCGTTCATCGTGTGACTCCGTTCGATCCGGTTGTGACGGTGACGAGTGGCTGCCCAATGAGTGCTTCGATCTGCGCCGTTGCCAACCGTACTGTGTTGCGCGCGGCGATGAGGTTTGCTTGTGCCTGGTTCAATGTCGTCTGAGCTGTTAACAAGTCCACGATGGTTGATAGTCCGAGATTGTACCGCTGCTGCACCACGCGCACGTTTTCAGTTGCCGCGGCGATCGACGCCGTCTGCACAAGGATCTGCTCCTGTCCGAGACGAAGCGCATCGATGAACTGCACGGACAGTTGCTGTGCTGCCAGCTTGGCGTCTCGCAGCGTCGCCGCAGCGTTGGCCTGATTGATGGCGGCGTTCGCCAACTGTCCTTCCCTCTGGAATCCATTGAAAATCGGTATGCTCAGGGAGAAGTTGAGCTGCCCGGTATATATGAAAGGATTGTTGCCAAGCCCGTAAACTCCGGCGCCGCTCCCGCCACGTGAGTAGTTGGCGCTGATTGTCGGGAGATACGCGGCGCGTGCTGCCTTGCGTCGCTGTTCGGCGGCGGCCAGCAGATAGACGTCCTGAGCAATGTTGGGCGCCGCCTCCGCCCGGGCGACGACCGCGGCGCTGTCGATCTGCACCGTGTCGCGCGCTGTCACTTCCGGATCGTTCAGCGCAGCCGATAATGGCACGCTCGAGCCGACCAGTCGAGTGAGCGTCGCATTGGCGTCGCGCCTTGCATTCTGCGCAGTGCGAAGCGCCAGTTGTGCATTGGCGATCTGCACGACCGCGGTCAGTGAATCGGACGCGGTCGCGGCACCCGCTACAACGCGCCGGCGCGACGCATCCAGTTGCTGGACCGCCTGCGCCAGCTGGGTGCGCGCTGCCTGTTCACTCTCGAGCGCCGAGAGCGAAGCGTAGAACTGCTGCTCCACGTTCAGCGCGATTGTGAACGATTGCGTGACCTCGGCTTGTGTGGCCGCCGCCGCCTCGGCCTTGGCAGCGTGAAGGTTCGGAATGTTCTGGAAGTTGAACAGCTGAGCGCTGAATCCGAGCGAGTTGTTGTAGTTCCATTTATCGCCCGCAATGGTTACAGTCTCGCCCGCCGAGTTCACGCGGGTAAGTGATCCGGCACCCGTGAACTGGCGACCTGCGCCGAAGCTCGCGGTGATGCTTGGCAGAAACGCACCGTAAGCGGTGCGGACAGCCACCTTGCCAGACTCGACACTTCCGCGCGCGGCGACAGATGCCGGCGAATTCTGCCGTGCGAGCCGGATGGCCTCCGAGAGCGTGACTGGCTGAGTGCCAGTGCTCACGGAATCCTGAGTCTTCGTGGCGCCCTGTGCTCCCGCGGCGAAGACGGGAAGGACTGCGGCTCCCAGAACGAGAAGAAGTCGGCCCCCTGTCCGTCCCGCGGTCCTGACGCCCCAACGGCCGGAAATTCCTCTAGGCTGCAATTGAATTGTCATGAAAGTTGTTTGTACCGGCCGCGGCGGGCACCGTGTGCCGTCGCTGCCAGTCTAGCAGCGTCCGCCGGCCTCTGCGTTTCCGGCGTTCCGCCGGAGAGGTCGAAAAAATATTCGGCCTCTTCTAACATCATTACAGGTTGCTACGCCAAAACGTTTGGAATTGCCTTCTGGCCGCAGATGTTCCCCGATCCCGAGGTGGCTCCGCGGCCGCTGCGCGATTTATGCAACGTGGGTTCGTGAACCACATTCGCGCCCCGGGCGCTCATGGAGTGCATGGCCACATGGGTACTGGTATTGATCGCAAGCAGGCACGGACACGCCGCCGCCTGACAGACGACCCAGCACAAGCTTCTGAAGTTCCTGACGCTCCCAAGGCGCCAGCTCCCACTCCCCCGATCTACCCGAAAACTTCCCGTGAGTTCGAAGCCGCACGTACGGCCCTGGAGCTCATTTTCGGGCCGCCGGAGGAACGAGCCTTCGCTGTCCAGTTCTGGAATGGCGAAGTCGATGGCGCCAACGATCCTACGCCCGCCTTCACCCTCGTGCTGAACCATCCCGGCACGCTACGCCGGATGTTGCACCCGCCATTCGAGCTTTCCATCTGCGAAGCCTTCATCGCAGGCGATTTCGACGTCATTGGCGATATCGAGCGGGCCACCGCGCTCGAAAGCGATCTGAGGGGAGGCCTTTCCAGTCCGTTCCGCCTCGCAAGGATAGCCCGCGCGCTGCTGACGCTCCCCGTGGGCGATACGCCGGCTCCGCATCCGGTCGTCAGAGCGCCGGAGTCCGGCGCTCTCCATACCCCAGAGCGCGACGCCGCAGCCGTCAGATCTCATTACGACGTCGGCAACGACTTCTACAAGCTCTGGCTCGATAAAAGAATGGTCTATTCCTGCGGCTATTTCACGCATGCCGATGCATCGCTCGACGACGCACAGAAGGCCAAACTCGAGCACATCTGTCGAAAGCTTCGGCTGAGCCCTGGAGAAAGGATGCTCGACGTCGGCTGCGGCTGGGGTGGCCTCATCATGCACGCCGCCGAGCACTTCGGCGTCAGCGCCGTCGGGATAACGCTCAGTTACGAACAGGCGGCATACGCACGCGAGCGAATCCGGGAAAAAGGTCTCGAATCGCGCTGCACGGTCGAGGTGCGCGATTATCGTCATCTGACTGCGGATCAAGATTTCGATAAGATTGCGAGCGTCGGCATGGTCGAACACGTGGGAC
>DATNCZ010000192.1:0-3987 GCA_035553335.1 Gemmatimonadaceae bacterium | reverse complement strand
CACATCACGGCGCCGGGAATCGACGTGGTGGCGCTCACGGATTTCTTCGCGAACAAGGGTGGTGGAGGATTGCTCGGGCTGTACGACCTGTTCGTCGGAGGCGGTCTCTCCCGCGCAACGGTGTTCGCGCTCGGAATCATGCCGTACATCTCCGCGTCCATCTTCATCCAGATCGCCGGCGCAGTGTTGCCGCAGGTCGAGAAGATGCAGAAGGACGAGGAAGGTCGAAAAACCATCAACCAGTGGACGCGATACATCACCATCGCGCTCGCCGTGGTTCAGGGATGGGGCTTCGCGCTGTTCACGTCGTCGCTGCAGAACGCCGTCATCACGCCGGGCTTCATGTTCAAGCTGCAGATGGTTCTGTTTCTCACCACCGGCGCGATCTTCGTCATGTGGCTGGGCGAGCAGATCACCGAGCGGGGTCTGGGTAACGGTGCATCGCTCATCATCTTCTTCTCGATCGTCGAGCGCTTCTGGCCCGGCATTCTCGACACGTTCAAGTTCGTGACGACCCAGGCGATCGGACCATTCTCTCTGATCATACTCGGCTTCGTCATGGTTGCCGTCGTCGCCGGTACGATAGCGATCACGATCGCGGCGCGGCGCATAATGATTCAGATTCCGCAGCGCACCATGTCGCGTGGGCGCCAGCGAGAAGCGTCGCGGAACTTCATCCCGCTCCGAATCAATACCGCGGGCGTGATGCCTATCATCTTCGCGCAATCGGTGATCGTGATTCCAGGCGCGTTCGCGCAGTTCAGCGGCAATCCGTTCATGCAGCAGATGTCGGAGCGTATGCAGCCGGGAACATGGTTGTACTTCGCGCTCCTGGCGATCCTGATCATCTTCTTCACCTACTTCTACACTGCGATCATCTTCAACCCGGTGGACATCGCCGAGAACCTGAAGAAGCAGGGCGGCTTCATTCCCGGCGTGAAACCGGGCGCGAAGACAGCCGAGTACGTGGATACGGTGATATCCCGGATCACGCTTCCGGGCTCGATATTCCTCACGTTCATCGCGCTGCTTCCGATCTTCATCGCGGATGCGATCAACGTTCCGTTCACGTTCGGCGGCACGTCGCTGCTGATCGTTGTCGGTGTCGCACTCGATACGATGGCGCAGATCAATCAGCACATGCTGCTCCGCAAGTACGACGGGTTCATGAAGAAGGGACGTGTACGATTCCGCGGGCAGAATTCGTTCGCCGGCTACTGACGTCGCGGTGCAATTGTGATAATCGTTCTGCTAGGACCGCCGGGCGCGGGGAAGGGAACTCAAGGCGAGCTGCTTGCAGCTCGCCTTGGCATTCCGAAGATCGCCACCGGCGATCTGTTTCGCGCCGCTGTGCGTGAAGGCACGCCTCTCGGACTCGAGGCCAAGCAGTTCATGGATCGCGGCGATCTCGTTCCCGATTCGGTGATTCTCGGGATCCTTCGCGACGCGATTGCGTCGCCCGAATCCGCGCGCGGCGCAATTCTCGACGGCGCAGTCCGCACCGTACCTCAGGCGGAAGGTCTCGCCGATGCGCTCGCGAGCATTGGCCGCAAGGTCGACGCGGTGTTGCTGTTCGAGGCGAATCACGCTGAATTGATCCGGCGGCTCAGCTCGCGCACGACCTGCGACGTGTGTCAGACGCCGTTCAGGGGACTGGAGCCGGGCACCGCGTGTCCACGCGGCGACGGCGGCCGTCTCATTCGCCGCCAGGACGACGAGCCTGATGCCATTCAGAATCGGCTCAACGTTTACGAGGAGCTCACCGCGCCGGTAGTCGAGTGGTATGATTCCCATGGTATTCCGGTGCAACGCATAGACGCGATCGGCGAAGTGACGGACGTTACGGCCCGGGCGGCGCAGGCGCTTCAGAGCGTCCAACTCGCATCCTGACGGCGCACGCGGTAAGAGGAAGCAGGCAATGATACAGCTCAAATCAGCGAGAGAGATCGAGATAATGGCGCGCGGGGGACAGATCCTCGCCGCTGCTGTGCGTCTCGCTGAAACCGACACGCGGGCCGGAATGTCGACGCTCGATGTCGACCGCATGATCGAGGAATTCATACGCTCGCACGAAGGCGCACTGCCGTCGTTCAAGGGGCTCTACGGATTTCCCGCGAGTGTGTGCGCATCGATCAACGAAGAGATCGTGCACGGAATTCCGAGTGCCAAGCGTGTCATTCGCGACGGCGACATAGTATCGATCGACGTCGGCGTACTGCTCGAAGGTTATCACACGGATGCAGCCACGACGGTCGCGGTCGGCAATGTCGGTGCGGAATCATTGCGGTTGCTCGACGTGACGCGCAAGGCGCTGGCCGCTGGAATCGCAGCTGCGCAGCCGGACAATCACGTCGGCGACATCGGCGCCGCGGTACAGGAAGTGGTCGAGCGCGCGGGCTTCAACGTCACGCGCGACCTGGTCGGACATGGAATTGGAACCACGTTCCACGAAGACCCGCAGGTTCCCAACTACGGCAAGCCCAAACGTGGCGTTAAGCTGACAGCCGGCCTTACGATCGCAATCGAGCCCATGGTAATGATCGGCAGCCACAAGACTCGCCAGCTGCCGGATCAGTGGACTGTCGTGACGGTCGACAAATCGCGTGCGGCACACTTCGAGCACACGGTCGCCATCACTGCGCAGGGCCCGCGCGTGCTTACGCAGCTAGCGGCGTAAAACCCGCGCACGCGACATCGCACGCGTGCACGCGTGCCGGCGTCAGATCGCCGCCCACACCCTCTTCGCGACCGATGCAGCAAGCGCCTCCGTCTCCGCCGAGAGCGCGATCGCTTCTTCCAGAGGTCCCGCCGCATCGGTACTGTCGCGTAGCGCGCTCGCATTCACGCTGACGTTGTAGGCCGCTCCGGTGCATGCGGCGCTCGCCAGCAGGGCCGCAACACCGGCGTCGCTGATAGCGTTCGAATTCCCGCGTTCCGAGACAACGCTAACAAGGACCACTGTCCGAGCTGCGCAACGTGCCACGGAGAGCGGGACGTCGATAGCGCCGAGGAGAGCGTCGCGCATCGCAACATCTCGCGCAACGTTCTCGTCCGGGGTACGACGCGGCAATCTGCGCGCATCGGTGACTCGTCCGTAGGCCTCCGCGTCGCGCCGCGCGAGAGTCTGCAACTCGTGCGCGATGTCCAATGCGTCACGCTGGATCTCCCGCATTTCTACATCGACCGCCGCGTACCGATCGCGACCGATGGTCAGGCCCGCGACCATGCTCACCAGAGCCGCGCCAAGTGCGCCGGCGATCGCCGCTACGCTACCTCCGCCCGGGACGGCGTCCGCGTTGGCGACGCTTTCCAGATAATCGGACATGGATTGCTCGGCGCGTTTCGCGAGCACGGCGCGCTCGAGCACGTGTGCGCCTATGTCGTCTCTCAGTCTCAACGCTCTGGCCGACAGCTCGAACGCAGCGCGCTCCGGCAGGAGACCTATCAACTCGCTCCATACGATCTCCAGGCCACGCTCGCGTGCCTCGCGCTCCACTACGGCGTAGGCAGTTGCGAGCGAAGTCTGCTCGATGTCGACCAGATTCATCGATACCTGAGCCTGGCCATTCACTTCGAGTCCGAGAGCCTTCACGGCTCGCAGCCCGCCACTCGACTCTCGAACGGCGCGTGCGATGTCCTTTGCTGCGCGCAGGTTACCGCTGTCGCCAATGTACGCGTTGAAAGCGATCAGAAACGGCCGCGCGCCAATTGCAACCGCGCCCGCAGTGGGATGCACGCGCGCAGGTCCGAAGTCCGGCGCCCGGGCTGGATCCGACGTGATCGCATCGCGCAGCGCTTCGAAGCCGCCACGCCGCACATCCGCAAGATTGCGTCGCGACGCACGAGTTGCGGCTCGCTCGTAGAGATAGACCGGAATTCCCAGCTCGTCTCCGACTCGTTGCCCGACCTCGCGCGCAATCGCAATGCAGTCCTCCATCGTCGCACCGTCGAGAGGCACGAACGGAACCACGTCCGCCGCGCCGATGC
>DATNCZ010000191.1:0-8680 GCA_035553335.1 Gemmatimonadaceae bacterium | reverse complement strand
TGGGCATCCGTATTGACCGAGACGAACTCGACGCCTTCAAGGCGCTCCTCGATCATTCTGTTGACAGCGTTGCCACCGCCACCGCCGACGCCGACAACCTTCATCCGCGCGTTCTGCGATGTGTTCTCCTCAAACTCAAATATCATCGCGGTATGCACTCCTAGGCGGGTGGGATCGTATGGACGGGCTAATATACGTGAAAGACACGCTCCCGACCATGCCCAATTGACGATCGAACGCCGGACACTTCACACAAAAAACGTTCAGCAATTTTTCCACACGATTTTACTTTCCGACAGCTTTGCGACATCAAACGCTCACGGGCCTTCTCGCGCGACGTTTGACATCCGATCCGCCGGCCATAGCCTTCGACCACGAAGCACAAGCTCTCAAAAAGCTCTTTAGAAGAAATCCTCCAGCCAGTTCTTCATCCGCTTGGCAAGCTTGTCGACGCCGGGCGTGTTGAACGAGTTCCGTTTGGCACTCGGACCGCCGCCGTCCGCGACGAGCCGATTGGCGCCATACAGCGCGAGCCCGACCGCGGTCGCGAATCGCGGCGCTTCCACTGAATCGCTGAGCCCGCCGACATGCTCGCCCGGGACGCCAACCCGCACCCCGGTGCCGAACACGCTCGCGGCAAGCTCGGTGATTCCTTCCATGGCCGCGCCGCCGCCGGTCAGTACGATCCCGCCAGCGAGCCGCGAGCCGTACCCTGCCCCATGTATCTCGCCGTGCACCATGTCGAAAATCTCATCCATGCGCTGATGGATGATGTGCGCCAGCAGCTCGCGCGGGATCTGCCTGTCACCCTGCGCCACCGTGCTGGGCAGCTGGATGACATCGGCGGGATCGACCATCGGCTCGTACGCGCTCCCGTAACGCTCCTTCAGTCGCTCGGCGTCCGATTGCGTCACGCCCAGCCCGTGCACGATGTCGTTCGTCACGATGTTGCCACCGAAGCCGAGCGTCGCGAGATGCCTGATCTTCCCCTCGTGGAATATCGCGATGTCGGTCGTGCCCGCACCGAGCTCGACGAGCGCGACGCCCAGCTCCTTCTCATCTTCCGTGAGAACGGCCAGCGCGCTTGCAAGCGGCTCCAGAACGAGATCCCGCACACGGTAGCCTGCCCGCTCCACGCTCTTGCGCAGATTCATCGCAGGCGAGCTTCCGATCGTCACCAGGTACATCTCCGTCTCGAGACGGGTGCCGATCATGCCGATCGGATCGCGCACACCAGCGTTCTTGTCGACGGTGTACTCCTGCGGAATCGCGTGCAAGAGCTCGCGATCCTGCGGGATCGCCTGCGCACGCGCGACGTCATTGGCACGGTCCACATCCGCGCGTGATATCTCCTCGCCGTTCACCGCGACGATTCCGGTGCTGCTCATCGCATGAACGTGCTCGCCCGCGATGCCGGCGAAAATGTTCTCGATTCTCGTACCGGCCATGCGCTCGGCGTCCTGCATCGCTTTCTGAATCGAGCGGGTCGTCTCCTCGATGTCAGACACGATTCCGCGGCGAAGTCCGGTTGTGCGAGCCTGACCGACTCCGAGAATCCGGATCGTCGGGTGACGGTCGCCAATCGCTTCCGCGATGATGGCAGTGGTCTTCGCGGAGCCTATGTCCAGCCCGGCAACTACGCGTTCAACGTTCATTCAAGCCTTGCGACAACCTGATCGCGATAACGGATGTCCAACTCTGCTGCCCGCTCATTGCGGCGGGCCAGGTCGGATTCAACGGGAAAGATATCCCGGAAGCGTTGCGGGGCCACCCCCGCCGACGCTCGCACACGCAATGATGAGTTTAGCGTGAACACAAGGTCGTGCCCATCAGGTGCGACCTCGCTGATCAGTCCGAACATCCTGGGATCGACCGCACGCAGCTCCCCGACCAGCCGAAGCGCATCGCGATCCGGCGCGGTCACGATGGGGAGGTCCAGATTCGCTCTGCTGGGGTCGATCGGCAGCGCGCGCCCCGCGGAGTCGTAAGGCTGGAGCCCATCACCGCGTGGCACCAGCGCGACCGGCATGTTCTCTCTGATCGTGACTATGAGTGTTCCGGGAAACCGCCGAGTGATGTGGACATCGGCAACCTGTGGGTGGGACCTGAGCCGCGCCTCGAGCGGAGCTACGTCATCGACGATCGACCGGAGCGTATCCACTCGGAGCCGCGCAACCACATCGTCCGGCTGAAGATACCGCACGCCCCGAATCTCCAGCTTCCTGACGTGGAAGTACGTCATCCGGTGCATCGCCGCCCGTCCCCACCTGGGGGACGTGAGCAGCGCCGCTGCAAGGATGATCCCGGCCAGATACCGATAGCCGGGTTTCCTGAGTCGATCGGGAAACTTCAAGAGTTCCTGGTGGACGAGAGCAGAATGTCGCGCAGCTCGCGAGCCGTTCGCGTGATGTCGCCCGCGCCAACGGTGATTACAACATCGCCCGCGCGCACTTCGCTGGATAGTGCCTCGGCGAGCGCGGGTCTCTCCCCCCTCCATCTCAACGCGCCGCCAGCCGCGGCGATCGCCTGTTCCACCAGGTCCGAGCTGACGCCCGGGATCGGCTTTTCTCGCGCCGGATACAGCTCCGTCAGAAAGATGGCGTCGGCACCGGACAGCGCGCTGCCAAACTCCCGCGCGAAATCGCGCGTCCGAGTGTAGAGATGCGGCTGGAACGCAAGCACGAGCCTCCGCCCGGGAAAGGTCGCCCTGGCAGCCTCTATCGTGGCCGCGATCTCGGTGGGATGATGGGCATAGTCGTCCACGATCGCGACACCGCCGACCTCGGCAATGCGCTGGAACCGCCGCTCGACGCCGGTGAACTCCGCCAGTCCTTCCACCATTTGCACGGGCTCGACGCCTAGCGCGATCCCCGATCCGATCGCGGCAAGAGCATTCCGCACGTTGTGGATGCCGGGCACGCGCAGCGTCACGTCACACTTGCGCTCGCCGTCGTAGAAGACGGCGAAGGTCGAGCCGCCATCCACGGGACGAACGTCGCGCGCTACCAGCCGTGCGTCAGGCGAATTCAATCCGTACCGGATCACCTCGGCGGTCGCCGGCAGATCCAGTGAGTTGGCACCGCTGTCGTCGGCACAGAGGACTATCGCGCGCGCGCCGCTGACGTACCGGCTGAACGTCGCGCGGATGTCGGCAAGATCGGTGTAGATGTCGAGGTGATCTGCCTCGACGTTCGTCACCACGGCGATGGCCGGATCGAGAGCGAGAAACGATCGGTCGTACTCGTCGGCCTCGACCACGAAGAGGCGATCGGATCCGAACGACATGTTGCCGTCCCATTCCGCGACGCGACCGCCGGCAATTCCAGTGGGGTCGAGCCCCGCCGAACGGAGAGCCGTGGTGGTCATTACGGTCGTGGTGGTCTTGCCGTGCGTGCCGGCGATCCCCACCACGTCACCTGAAGAAACGGCCGCGCCCAGGGCCTCCGCGCGGCGGATCACCGGGATGCCTGCCTCGCGCGCCGCCACCAGCTCCGGATGGTCGCGGCCCATGGCCGATGTGAACACGACGGCCCGCGCGCCGGCAACGTGCGCAGGTGAATGGCCTTCCATCACGTCGATACCCAACCGGCCCAGATCGGCTCGCGCCGCCGCTGGATTGGTGTCGCACCCGGTGACCTTCACACCGCGACGGGCGAAGAGCTCCGCGAGCGCGCTCATGCCGGCGCCGGCGATCCCCACGAAGTGAACGGGACGCTCGTCATCACCGGAAAAGACATCATAAGTCACTTGAAGCAATCCATCTCAAGTATTTTAGCAGCAATATCTTGCGCGGCATCGGGTCGAGCGCGCATCAACGTTTTTTCACGCATCTCATTCCGCATGCCGGCGTCGGTTGCGAGTCGCGTCACCATGCCTCCGAGCGACTCAGGCGTAAGCGCCTCCTGCTGAATCATGACAGCCGCGCCGGCGTCGGCTATGGCCCGGGCATTGTGCGTCTGGTGGTCCGCCGCGGCTGTCGGCAGAGGGACCAGAATCGTGGGAATCCCCCACGCCGAGAGTTCCGCCGTGGTCATCGCGCCGGCGCGCGTGAGCGCCAGATCAGCCGCGCAGTAGGCCGAAGCCATGTCCGAGATGTACGGAACCACACGCACCGAACCACGCTCGTACCGGGCATACTTTCCGAAGTTCGCCGGCCCGGTCGCCCAGATGACGCGGATCTCCTTGCCCGTTCGAGCCAGCCACTTCGCCACGACCCGGTTGATCGCCTCCGCCCCCTGGCTCCCTCCGAAGATGAGCAGTACCGGAGCCGCCGTATCCGTAAACCCCCACCTCGACACCGCCTCCAGTTTGGACGGTCGCTCGTTCGATGGTGGTGGAGGGGCGATCGGGTTGCCGGAATAGAATACTTGCGTTCGGCTGCCCAGACGAAGCGCGCGGGCAGCTTCCGGAAAGCCAAGGTGCAGTTGAGCCGCGCGCGGCGCGAACCATCTAACGGTGAGGCCCGGAACGCTATTCTGGTCCTGGATCACGATTGGAATCCGCCGTTTCGCCGCGACTCCGAGAGCAATACCGGCGGCATATCCGCCGGTGGCGACCAGCGCGCGCGGCGACCGCTCGGCGGCGATCCGGGTAATCCGGCGCCAACTGCCGCTCGACGCCATGAGCGTCCGCCAGTTTCGCCACGGCTGGGACCGGTAGAGCGGATGCAGGTTCAACAGCTCGTATTCGAACTCGGTTTCGGGCAGAATAGTCCGCTCGATCCCGCGCTCGGCGCCAATAAAGAAAGGAACGACCCGGGAGTCGGCCGCGACCATCGCACGAGCGATGGCGAGCGCAGGATAGAGGTGCCCTCCGCTGCCGCCGCCGGCAAAGAGAACGTTCACTGCTCCTCGGACCGTAGTGGGTTGGTCGCCCCTTCACCGATCACCCGTTCGCGCTCACTCCCGATGTTTATCAGGATCCCGGTCATCACGAGAGTGAGAAGCATGCTCGTGCGTCCGTACGATATGAATGGAAGAGCAAGCCCCGTATTCGGCAGCAGTCCGATAGTGACGCCAATGTGGAGAAATGCACTGATCACGATCGTAGCGACTATCCCCACGGCGACCAGCTGCTGGAACTTGGACCGCGCGGCCCGAGCGATCCGGAAGCCCAGATAGGCATACGCCACGAACCCGAGCACCAGCAAGGCGAGCCCGATGAAGCCGCGTTCCTCACCGATGTTGGCGGCAATGAAGTCGTCGTACGCAAACGGAAGGAATCCGTACTGCTGCCTTCCCTGCCCGAATCCAACGCCGAGCAGGCCGCCGGAGCCGATTGCGATGAGCGACTGCCGCGCCTGATAGTCCACGTGCGGCGCGACACCCGGATTGAAGAACGCCGTCATTCGAAGCATCACGTACTGCAGCTTCTCCGCCCTGGAGTAGAGCGCGGGAATCGCGATCGCCACGAGAGCGACGAAATGCCCGATCCGGACGCCGGCGGCGAACAGGATGATTCCCATGATCAGCGTGTAGAACATCGCGGACGACAGGTCCGGCTCCACGTAGACCAGCACGTCCAGCAGGCCGACAATCACGAGGAACGGAAACAATCCCTTGCTCAAGCGGCGCATCGCGTCGCCTTTCTTGACTACGAGCATCGAGGTCCAGACCACGACGGCGAGCTTTGCGATTTCGGATGGCTGCATGCTGGAGCCGAACAGATACCGGCGCGCGCCGTGGATTCGCGGCGCCCAGCGAATCGTGAACGGCAGTATGACGATGATGAGCAGGACGAGGCACGCTATCATCACAGGCCACGCCAGGTCATACCATCGCTCCGCGTCGAACTTGGCCGCAAACGCAAAGAGCACCAATCCGAACAGCATGCCGCTCAGCTGCCGCAGCATGTAATACGCGCCGTTGTGCCCCGCCTGCAGCGCGACGATACTGCTCGCGCTGTACACCGTAACCAGGCCGAACGCGAGGAAGGCAAGCGTCAGCATGGTCAGTACGCGCGCTTCCCAGGTCATGTGCCAGCGATACCGCACGTGCTGAACGGCTTCAGTCATTGCCTTGCGCCGCCAACTCGCGGAAGCGCTGACCGCGCTCCACATAGTTGTTGAACATGTCGTAGCTGGAGCACGCGGGCGAGAGCAGAATCGCATCGCCACTCGTGGCCACGCCGCGGGCTGCGGCGATAACTTCTTCGAATGTGCCATCGACGCGCGTCAGCGCGACAGCGTTGGCCAGATCGTGCTGCACGATCGGAGCGGCCTCACCAAACGCGATCACGTGCTTGACGTGTTCCGCAATCGGCCGGGCGAGCGCAGTGTACGGCTCACCCTTGTGGCGACCGCCGAGCAGAAGAACGGCCGGTCGCGTCATTCCCTGCACAGCCACGAGAGTGGAAGCGACATTCGTGGCCTTGGAATCGTTTATCCACTCGATACCGTTCCACTCGCCAACCACTTCCAGCCGGTTGGGCATCGCGCGAAATGCCCGCAGCGCATCGGCAATCGCTTCGCGTGCCGCGGGCGTACGGAAGTCGCCGGATGCAGCCATGACGGCGAGCGACGCGGCAAGAACGTTGGCAACATTGTGATCACCGAGCAGATGCAGGTCGCCGCGCGACAGCAGCGGAGCGTCGAACACGACGAGGGAATCCGCCGTTCGATCGTACCATGCGTCCGACTGTTTGGCGATGCTGAAGTGCGAGTGCTCACCCGCGACGCCACGCGCCATGTCGAGCGAAGCGGGGTCGTCCGCGTTCAACACCCAGCGCGATCGTGGCGTGGCGTTGCGAAACAGCAGTGCCTTGTCAGCGAAGTAGTCGCCGACAGTTGCGTAGCGATCCAGGTGATCCGCACTCAGGTTTGTGAGCACGCCAACGTCCGGTGCGATGCTCGGTGTATCGTGAAGCTGGAACGAAGACAGTTCGAGTGACACCCACTCGGGCTGCGGTTGGGCAAGTGCGACCTCCGACAGCGGCGTGCCGATGTTGCCCGCGTCGGGGGCAGATACGCCCAGACCGCGCAGGAGCGCTCCGATGAGCGCCGTGGTCGTCGTCTTGCCGTTGGTGCCTGTGACCGCGATGTAGCGAACGTTCGGCATGTAGCGAAGCGCGATCTCGATCTCACTCACGACAGCGCGTGACGCATCGCTGGCTGCGATGATGGCCGGCGCATCGGGTGGAACTCCGGGACTGACGACAACCAGCGCCGCGCGCGCTATTCGAGCCGCGTCGTGGCCTCCGATCTGGACGCTCGCACCAAGCGTCGTGAGCCGGCTCGCGATATCGGCAAGTTTGGGCGAGGTGGCATCGTCGCACGCGTACACGTCGTAGCCGTGTGCGCGAAGCAGGCTCGAGGCGGCGACACCGCTGCGTCCGAGACCGATGACAACGATCTCGCCTGCTGTTGGCGGAATCATCGGCTGCGCGGTCATCTCAGCTTGAGCGTGCTGAAGGCGAGGAACGCACAGAGAATCCCGATGATCCAGAACCTTACCACGACCTGCGATTCCGTCCACCCCTTCATCTCGAAGTGATGGTGCAGCGGAGCCCTGCGAAACACACGATGCTCGCGCGCGTAGTCCACGCCGTAGCGTTTCTTCCGGTACTTGAACACATACCGCTGCAGAATCACCGACACCATCTCCGCCACGAACAAGCCACCCACGAAGACGAGCAGGAACTCGGACTTGAGCAGCACCGCAATGGCGCCGAGCGCGCCGCCAAGTGCGAGCGAGCCCGTATCACCCATGAAGATTTCCGCCGGATGCGTGTTGAACCAGAGAAATCCGATACACGCGCCGAGTATGGAGGCGCAGAACACCGTCAATTCTCCGGCGCCGCTCATGAAGAACAGTCCGAGCGAGTGACTCAGATCGACGCGACCGATGACGTATGCGAAACCGGCAAACGTCAGCGCTGCAATTGCGACCAGACCCGCCGCGAGACCGTCGAGGCCGTCCGTCATGTTCACCGCGTTGCTGGTGCCTGTCATCACGAATGTGACGAACAGAACGTAGAGCCACGCGAGGGCCGGTGATAGCGGAATTATCAGAACGTACTTGTAGAACGGGAGCGTGGTCGACGCGCCCGGGAGGTTCGAGATCGGGAAATGCCAGACGTAGAGGCCAAGCGCGAGTCCGAGTGCAATCTGGCCGGTGAGCTTGTAGCGCTCGATCAAACCCCTGTTCGCTTCACCGCGGGCTTTCTGGCGCAGCTTGAGGTAATCGTCGAGGAATCCAATCGCGCCCATCCATAGCATCACAAAGACGCAGACCCAGATGTACCGATTCGTCAGACGGGCCCACAGCACCGTCGGCAGGATGGTCGCGATCAGTATTATGAGACCGCCCATCGTGGGCGTGTTGGCCTTGCCCGCATGACTGTCCGGCGTACCCGCCCGCACCACCTGGGCGATGCGATTGCGCTTCAGCGCGCCTATGATGACTGGCCCTACCAGGAACGACAGCAGGAGTGCGGTGACGGCTGCTCCCGCCGCGCGGAAGCTGATGTAGTTGAATAGCCGCAGAAAGCCCAGGTACGGACTGAGCGGAACGAGGAGGTAGTTCAGCAATCGTGGTTCGCCCAGCTGGTGATGTGTGGTAGGATGCGCTCGAGCTTCGCGCCACGAGACGCCTTCAACAATATGGTGGCATCGTACTGCAGATGCGGAGCGAGCGCGGACCACAGCTGGTCGACGTCGCCGGCAGTCACGACCCGTTCATCA
>DATNCZ010000190.1:0-7037 GCA_035553335.1 Gemmatimonadaceae bacterium | reverse complement strand
AGGCGGCAGCCAACCTTGCGTCACGCGGCGCGGAGTGGGCGCTCGTGAGGTACGTCGCCGACTGGTTCAACACCGGTGGCGATCCGCGCACGCTCACGCGCAAGCTCGTTGCGGGCCCGGACACTGGCACCGCGAACCTCGTCAAGGCGACGGGCGCGCCGATGGATACGATCCTCGCGCATTTTCTCGTCACGCTCTACGCGGACCACCGCGCTGCCACGCCGCCAGGGTCACCGTACAATTTCAAGGGTTACAACTTCAGGCAGCTGGTTTCGGGAGTGCTGATCGGCTCCGAGACATCCGCGTCGTATCTCCCGGTAGCGCCGGTCGGCACCGGCGCGTCACTCACCGCGAACGTGCCGGCATCGTCCGCGGCCTACTTTGTTACGTCGGGATCGGGCGCGCGAACGATCCGAATAACGAATGCGGGCGGGACGACGTCGTCGGATCCGAACGGGCGCGTTTACGTAATGCGGGTGCAATAACGACGCTCACCACGCGCCGAATCGGTACGCATTCCCGACGACGCTGACCACGCGCCGAATTGGTACGCATTCCCGACGATACCAACCACGCGCCACGATGGTGGTCATTTCGGATCGCGCCGACCACGCGCCGAATTCGTACGCGTTCCCGACGACGCCAGCCACGCGCCGAATTGGTGGTCATGCGTAGGGCGCGGATTCTTCCGCGCCTGGCCCATTTACGTGGGATCGAAATTGGATGTCCGTGGGATGTATCCGCGCCGGGCCCAATTACGTGGGATCGGGATTGGATGAACGCCGGCGCCGACCATCGTGATCGTTTTGGTCGGCGCCCGACGTAATCGTTGTAATTCAGAAGGACCCGGCGTTTCCACGGATGACGACATTCGACAATTCCGGCGTTCCCCGTATGGCGACATTTAACGAACGCCGGCGTTCATCCAATTTCGATCGCGCGTAAATGGGCCAGGCGCGGAAGAATCCGCGCCCTACGCGTGCGTACCAATTCGGCGCGTGGTCAGCGTCGTCGGGAACGCGTACCAATTCGGCGCGTGGCTGGCGTCGCTCTATCCCTCCCGCAACGCGGTCATCGCCGTTTCCTTGAACACATCGCGCCCTGCGATCAAGCCGATTGAAATCGCGATCACCATCATCACCGCGGTAATTGCGATCGCCGGCCCGAACTGCGGCGTGTATTTCACATCGAACACGAAGTGCACCAGCGCCCAGCTTCCGGCCAGCGCAAGCACAAGACCGGTGAGGCTACCAAGTATCCCTAGCAGCGCGTACTCCGTGAGAAGTATCCGCATGATCTGCGCGCGCGTAGCACCGAGTGTCTTGAGCAGCACGCTCTCCCGAATGCGCTCGCGCCTCGTGGACGATACCGCGCTGAACAACACCGGAATCCCCATGATCACACTGAACAGCGCCATGAACCGAACCGCGGTCGACACGCGCGCGACGATCTTCCCGATAGTCTCGGTGATGAGCGACAGGTCGATGCTGCTGACATTCGGAAACCGCCGCACGAGGTCACGCTGGACCGTCGCCACATCCAGCACGCCGGGCACGTTCGCGAGCACTGTGAACTGATGCGGTGCGTCGCGCAGAACGCGGCTCGGAAACACGGCGAAGAAATTCGGCTCGAAACGCGTCCACTTCACGTCGCGCAGGCTCGTGACCCTTGTAGGTATGTCGATTCCCTGAACGTTCCAGGTGATCTCGTCGCCAAGTTTGACCTTGAGCTCGCCCGCGACGCCTGCATCGAGCGATACCTCGCCCGTGTCCCCAGGCGCGAACGGCGCGGCGCCTGCGCGCTCTGGCGCGAACCACCTGCCCTCGGTAAGCGTTTCACCGGCTGTTATCGAGTCGCGATAGGTCGAACGATATTCCCGTCGCACTGCCCAGCCGGCACGCCGGTTCTTCGCGGAATCGCCCACGATCGACTCGGTGCTTCGTCCGTTGATCGATGCGATGCGCATCGGCACGACGGGTGATTGCTGCGTTACCTTGAATCCGCGCGAGTGGATGATCGAATCGATCGGCGCGGCCTGATCCTGCTGTACGTCGAACAGCAGCAGGTTGGCGCCGGACGACGATGCGTTGAGTGCGAGATCCTGTACTATGCTGTTCTGAACGAGATACAGCGTGGTGACGAGGAAGGCACCGAAGCCGAGCGACAGCATCACCGCGCGCGTCTGATTCGCCGGCCTGTACACGTTGGCAAGCCCCTGCCGTACGACGTAAGGCCATCCCGCGCGCACGGACCGTCTTGCGCCCCATGCGAGTGCGTTCGCGACCAGAGCCAGAACGAGAAGAACGCCGCCCGTAGCAGCTGCGATCCAGAGACCCTGTCGTACGGACTGCGCTCGTGCGACCGCGACGCCGACGACGCTCAACACCAGCGCCGCATTGATAAGCAGTCGCGGAAGATCGTTCCAGTGCATTCGCAGCACGTCGGAATCGGCATCGCGTCTGAGCGTCTGCAATGGCGAGACGTTTCGCAATGCGAGCAGCGGGCGCAGCGCAAATACGAGCGCGATCCAGCCGCCGATCAACACGCCTGTGAGTATCGCCACCGGTTCGGCCGTGACGTGTACGTCAACGGGAAGCAACCCGACAAAGGCGAGCGGAAGCAGAAACTGGATCGCAACACCGGCCACTGCACCGAGCAGCGCACCGAGGAGGCCCATCGCCGCCGCCTGCACCACGTACATCGCCAGCACCTGATTGCCCGAAGCGCCGAGGCAGCGGAAGATCGCGACGGTGTCGATCTTCCGCGCGACGAAGGCCCGCACTCCGCTCGCCACGCCGATACCGCCCAGCAGCAGAGCGACCATTCCGACGATGCCGATGAAGTTCGCGAGACTCTCGGTCGCTCTTGCGGCCGACTCTTCCGTCTGCGTGACGGTTCGCACGTTCACGTCCTGCTTGGTGAGCGGTGCACGGAACGGTGCTACGAACCCCTTGGGGTCCCGATCGGAAGGAAGCTTGAGTAGCGCTGCGTATTCCGCGGTGCTGCCGAATACCAGCAGCCGCGTCTCCGGGAGATATCGCGCGGGAATGTAGATGCGTGGTGCGAATGCGGATGAGAGACCCGACGTTCCCGGTACGTCCTTGAGCGTACCGGTGATCACGAACTCGCCATAACCAACCTTCAACGTGTCGCCGACCCGTGCGTCCAGCACGATGAGCAGCGACGGGTCGACCAGCGCGTTCGGCCCCGATTGCAGCGTCTCGTATCTGCCCGCAGGCTGAGTGGTGATCGCTCCGTACAGCGGGTATCCGGCGCTCACGCCATGGATCTGCGCAAGTCGTGTGTTCCCGTTGCGCGGAATGACGGCCATCGATGGAAAGGTCGTCGAGCGCACATTTGGAATTCCGGCCCGCGCTAGCGAGTCGAGCAGCTGCTCGGTTTCCTTTGCGAAAGGGCGCCTGCTGGAAAACTGGACATCGCCGCCGAGCAGCGAGCGGGATTGTTCGCGCACCGAACGTGTGACATTGCGCGCGAACGAATCGATCGAGACCAGCGCTGCCACGCCCACCGCGATCGTGGACATGTACAGGAACAGCTTTCGTCGCGTGGTGCGGCTCTCGCGCCACGCGAGCCGCGCCAGTTGCATCGGCGAAGCACTCAATCTACGCGCTCCGTCGATCCGGTATCCTCGATCACTGCTCCGTCTGCCAGTCTGATCTGTCGCCGTGCACGCGCCGCCAGCGTGGCGTCATGCGTGACGATCACGACCGTCGAGCCCGATTCGTGGTTCAGCTCTTCGAGCAACGCAACGACCCGCTCGCCGCTCGCCGCGTCGAGATTTCCAGTCGGCTCGTCTGCAAACAGAATCGATGGCCGATTGGAAAATGCGCGCGCGATCGCCACGCGCTGCTGCTCGCCGCCAGACAGCTGGGTAGGGAAGTGCGTCGCCCGCTCGGCGAGTCCAACGCGCTCGAGCAGGTCCGACGCGCGTCGCTCCGCACCGCTCTCGCCACGCAGCTCGAGCGGAACCTGCACATTTTCCGCGGCGGTAAGCGTCGAGATCAGCTGAAAGCTCTGGAACACAAATCCGACCTTCGCCGATCGTATTCGCGCCCGGTCGTCCTCGCTCATGCTCGACATCTCGGCGCCGTCCAGGATCACGCGACCGCCACTCGGTGTATCGAGACCCGCGAGCAGGCCGAGAAGCGTAGTTTTGCCGCTTCCGGATGGCCCGGTAATGGCGACGAACTCGCCCGGCTGCACGGAGAACGATACGTTCCGGAGCACCGCGAGCGTGCGCTCGCCACTCCGGTATTCCTTGGTCAATGATTCAGCGATGAGCATCAAGAAAGACGTCCGTTATATGAGTCCCTGGACTACTGCGAGCCTGGCGGCGGCGCTGCTAATTGGCGGATGCAACCCGGCGGCGAAAGATAAGACACCGCAGGCGGTACAGACGGTTGAGGCCGCTCCGCCCGACAGCGCGTCCGCGCCCGACCCAGCCGCGGCTGGCCCGACGGTGCTGTTCATCGGTACCAGCCTCACCGCCGGCCTCGGCCTGCGCCCGGAGCAGGCCTATCCGGCACTCATCCAGGCAAAGGCCGACTCCGCAGGTACACCGCTCACCGCCGTGAATGCCGGTGTGAGCGGCGAAACGTCGGCTGGTGCTCTGAACAGGATCGACTGGGTTCTCCGCAGCCCGGCCGATGTCGTCGTCCTGGAAACAGGGGCGAACGACGCCCTTCGGGCGCTCCCGGTCTCCGAGGCTCGGTCGAACATCGCTGAAATTCTCGATCGGATAAAGGCAGCGAAGCCGCACGCGAAGATATTCCTCATTCAGATGGAGGCCCCGCCCAATCTTGGCCAGCAGTACACCACTGCCTTTCACAAGATGTATGCAGACCTCGCGCGAGAGAAAGGCGCGACACTCATTCCGTTCCTGCTGAACGGAGTTGCGGGACACGCCGACCTGAATCAGGCAGACGGATTGCATCCGAACGTGACAGGCGAGGAGATCGTGGCGACGAACGTGTGGAATTCATTGAAGAAGGTGCTGTAGGAGAATCGCGGTCGTCATCCCTGAATTCACGCTTGCGCGGTACTGACGAATCGTCAGGATCTCTCGCTCGCTCGCGCCGCCTTCAGGTTCAGATAATCCCGCTCCGGAATACTCGCCGTGCCCTCGGCAGCCGCGCGATAAAGCAGAACCGCACGCGCATCGTCACCGATCATCTCGTACAGATGCGCGCGAACCGCATCCAGCCTGTAATGCCCGCGTAGCTTCTGATCCGTGTCGAGCTCGCTCACCAACGCAAGACCAGCTTCCGCGCCATCCACCATCGCAACCGCGATCGCATGGTTCAACGCGACCATCGGATTGTCCGACATTCGCTTCAACACTCCGTACAACGCCATTATCTGCGGCCAGTCGGTGTCCTGCACGCGCGGCGACTCGTCGTGAAGCGCGGCGATCGCAGCCTGGAGCAGATACGGTCCAACCGATCCGGATGCGAACGCGCTCGACACGAGTGCCGTCCCTTCGCTGATCATCTGTCGATCCCATAACGATCGATCCTGCGCGTCAAGTGGAATCAACTCACCGTGGCACCCCGATCGCGCAGCGCGGCGCGCATCGGTGAGCAGCATGAGCGCCAGCAAGCCTGCGACTTCGCCATTGTCCGGCGTCAGCGCGCGCAACATTCGTGTGAGTCTGATCGCCTCGGCGGAGAGATCCACACGGTGCAGGTCCGGCCCGCTGCTGCTGGCGTATCCCTCGTTGAATATGAGATAAAGCACGTGCATCACCGCGCCCAGTCGCTCCGCCAGATCGTCGTCCGTCGGCATGCGGAACGCAACTCCTGACGACTTGATGCTCTGCTTGGCCCTGCTGATACGCTGTGCCATCGTCGCTTCCGGAACGAGAAACGCACTGGCTATCTCGGCCGTCGTGAGTCCGCCGACCGCGCGCAGCGTGAGCGCGATCGCCGAAGAGGGCGAGAGCGCGGAATGGCAGCACATGAAGAGAAGCACGAGTGTGTCGTCAGTCATCACGCCGAGTTCCGCGTCAGGCGGCGAGACGAAGGGCTGCTCATGCGCATGCTCGCTTGCGGCTTCATTCTCGCGGCGGCGTCTCGCACTCTCGCTGCGCACGCGATCGTTGAGGCGTCTCATCGCAACGCTGTACAGCCAGCCGCGCGGATTTGTGGGGACGCCGGCGGCGCGCCACTGCGTGGCTGCTGCGATGAGCGCTTCCTGAACCGCATCCTCCGCGTCAGCGAAATCACCGCACTTCCGTGCGACGACGCCGAGCACCTGCGGCGCAAGCTCGCGCAGCAGGTGCTCGGCGAATTCGGGAGTGTTCGTGCTCGTGCCTCGATCCGTCACGAGCTTTGCGTTCAACGCGTGAGCGATGGTGCGGCTGGATCCGGCGGTGCGCTCATGACGGGCCGTAGCTCGACCGCCATGTTGAGCGGAGCGCCGCCAGGTCCGGGTGCTGCAGAGATGGCAGCCGCCAGCTCGTACGCGCGTTCGGCGCTGTCGACGTCGATGATCCAGAATCCCGCGAGAAATTCCTTCGTCTCGGGGAAGGGGCCATCGGTTACCGGCCGCCCGTCCTTTCCGGCACGGACCAGCTTCGCCTGCGCGGGCGGCGTCAGGCCCTCGCACGCCACCATCTCGCCCGCCTCGCTGAGCTGCCTGTTGAAGGCGTGCATGAACGCGATGTGCGCCTGGAAATCCTCGGGCGACCAGTCGTTGATCTGGTATTCACCGTTCCCGCGCGGGGCATTCATCATCATCATGTACTTCATGGCTCGATCTCCTCTTCGGGTTTGGGCGCCCAAACCGGCGCTTTCGTAGAGAAGTCGGAGGCGGCGGTGGATTCTCTACATCCTGGCTCAAGATTGCCCCAATTCCGCTGGCCCACCAGTGGCCGGTTGCCTGTACCAGCCCTTACTTGCTACCTTTAAAGGCTATGTACGTTTTTCCGAGGATTTGACGAATGGCGATGCCAGCCACGCAGATTCGGCGGGGGATGGTTCTCGTGTTCGAGGGTGAGCCATGCCGCGTCGTTGAGT
>DATNCZ010000189.1:0-2847 GCA_035553335.1 Gemmatimonadaceae bacterium | reverse complement strand
ACTGCCAACTCTCGCGATGGTGATGGTAGTGGTGCGACGGATTCTCATCAACCGCATCTACGAGGGAAAGGGCTTCCGCAAGGGTGGTCGCGACCGGAAGCTCGTGCTACGCGTACCCGTGCCGGATGGAGGGGTACTGCTTGCCGAGGGAGGTCCCGTGGATTTGGAAGCGTTCAAGACGCGGCTCCGCGCCTAGCGCTGAGCCGAACTCCGCGCCGAACTCCGAGCCGAACTCCGATCGAGCGCTTCTCGCACCTTGCTCAGCAAGGCGCTCTGTGAAAAGGGTTTTTGAAGAAACAGCGTATCGTGCTCCAGCACACCGGTGCGCACGACCACGTCGTCGGTGTAGCCGGACATGTAGAGCACTTTCATCGCCGGGACCCGCGCGGAAAGCTTCTCGGCCAATCCTCGCCCGCTCATCTCGGGAAGCACTACGTCAGTAAAGAGAAGATCTATATCTGCCGCGTTGGTGTCGGCGATGTCGAGCGCCTCTTCTGGCGATCCCGCGGGAATCACGCGATATCCGGCGGCCGTGAGGATACGGGTCGTGATGCGTCGGATCGCGGGATCATCTTCCACGAGCAACAACGTTTCGGAACCGGTCGCCGCGCTCGTCGGAGCGGTTGGCGTGACGGTTTCCATCTCGGCATCGCTGCGCGGAAAGTAGGCCCTGAACGTCGTCCCGCGGTTCGGCTCACTGTAAACGGCGATCGACCCTCCATTCCGCGTCACGATCCCGTACACGGTCGACAGGCCCAGGCCCGTGCCCTTGCCAGGGGGCTTCGTCGTGAAAAATGGTTCGAACACCCGCGCTGCGGTTGCTGCGTCCATCCCGGTGCCGGTGTCGCTCACGGCGAGCATCACATATGGGCCGGTCGCCGCCGTGCCATGGATGCGCTGATACGCAGCGTCGATCTCCACGTTGCTGATCTCCAGAGTCAACGCGCCGCCGTCCGGCATGGCGTCGCGCGCGTTGATCGCAAGGTTGAGTATCACCTGCTCGATCTCACTTGGATCGGCAACGACGCTGCCGGCGTCTCGTGGAGCACGCACGACGATCTCGACATGCTCGCCGATCAGGCGGCGCAGCATCGGCTCGACGCTCAGCAATGATTCCGACAGACTCAATGTTCTCGGCGCCAGAAGTTGTCCACGGCTGAACGCGAGCAGCCGGCGCGTCAGAGCCGCGGCGCGATCCGCGGCGGAAAGCACCTCCGCGATGTTGTTGGCGGCCTCGCTGTTCGGCGTCGCGCCATCGCGCAGGATGCCTCCGTAACTCTGGATAACGGTGAGCAAGTTGTTGAAATCGTGCGCGACACCGCCCGCCAATTGTCCGACTGCCTCCATCTTCTGTGATTGGCGGTACTGTTCCTCCAGTGCGCGTCGCTCCGTCACGTCCAGCGCGATGCCGGCGGCGCGGATTGGAGTGCCGTCGGCGTCGTAGATGGAGCGCCCAACGCCGCTGATCCAGTGGATGCTTCCATCGGGCCAGACGGTGCGGTACAGAAGATTCGAATCCGTGCGCTGCTGCAGCGCCTTCTGGATTGCAGCCCTTACCTGCTGTCGATCATCCGGATGGATCCGGTCGATGAATGCCTCCAGCGTCCCGCCATACGTGCCCGCGGCGAGGCCGTGAAGCTCCTCCTGAATGGTCGACCAGGTCGAGGCGCCCGTCGCGACGTCCACTTCCCATGTTCCGACTCGCGAGGCGGCCAGCGCGAATCCCATGCGGTCCTCCGCCTCGCGTAATGCGCGCGCGGCTGTCTGCTGGTCGCTGAGGTCGCGAATGATGCCCGTGAATATGCGCGCATCTCCTTCGTTGCGAACACCGAACGAGATCTCGAGGGGAATCTCGTGGCCGTCCCGGTGCAGGCCGGTGAGTCGCTTCGCTCGCCAGTCGAAGGTCGGTTCGCCCGTCGTCGCGTACCGGTGCAGGCCGGCCTTGTGAAGTGACCGAAACGATTCGGGCATGAGGACTTCGAGATCGCGTCCGATGAGTTCATCGGGAGCGTAGCCAAAGATGTCCTTCACGGCAGCGTTCGCGAAGCGTACGCGGCTCCTGGTGTCGATCGTCACGATGGCGTCGGTCGCCGCCTCCACGACCGAGCGGTAGCGGTCCTCGCTCTCACTCTGTCGCCGCACCGATGCCTCGCGCTCGGCCACCACCGCTGCCGGGATCAGTGCGCACAGGCTCGTCACAGTGAGATACGTGTACGTTTGCACGGCCGTGTCGATCATTGACAGTGAACTGCCGGCGAATGGACCCAGATGCAGCGCTGCGTTCCATGTTGCAATCGCCGCAACCACGAGCGTCGCGGTCGCCGCGCCAAACGGGCCGAAGCGCAGACCGGCCCAGAGAAGCAGCGGAAACGTGGCGAACGGCCCGGGCCCCGTCGCCCATGAGTATCCGGGGCCGAGCGTGCGCTGAGAGATGACTGCGAGGGCCGCAAACACGAGCACTGCCTCGGCGGCGGATCGAGTATTGAATCGCGGGTGTCTCGCCGCCAGAACTCCCGTGATCACGACGGGCGCCACTATCAGCATTCCGAGGCCGTCGCCGATCCACCAGAAGAACCATGCGTGCAGCAACGCCGAGTGGAATCGTTGATGCATGGCGATTGCGCCGAGGATCGCGGTTGCAGCGTTGCTGAGGATGACGGCACCAAAGACCAGCACGCCTACGTCGCGGAGACTCGAAAGTGTAATGCGGTGCCGAAGCCGCCAGCTCACCAGCAGAGTCGCTGCGAGAGTCTCGCCGACATTGGCGACAGCTGCGCCGGCCGCGAAAGCGGCGCCGTAGCCGGAGCGCGTGTCCGAGACGACGCTTCCGATGAGCCCCCCGACGAG
>DATNCZ010000188.1:0-4449 GCA_035553335.1 Gemmatimonadaceae bacterium | reverse complement strand
CAAGTCGTCGATGTACTCCGTGACGTCTGCTTCGCCCTTCCCTGTCAGGTGGCGAAGAACGTGCGCGCACTCGTGAAGCAGCGTGAACCAGAAGTTGTCGAGCCGATCGTAGCGGATCGTGAGCGCGATGATCGGCGTTCCGTCGTCGCTACGCATCGCTGCGCCATCGAGGCGCGTCCGCGGGAGATGCGCCTCGACGACCATGATCACGCCCCGATCCGCTAGCCATTGCTGCGCAAGCTTGGGCCCTTCGTCGAGGCGGCTGAGTTGGACGAGACCCTTGATTGCATCCGGCCTGAACGAACGCCCATCATAGTGGCGGTGGGGCTTTCGTTCTCCGGCCAGCTGCCTAACGCGCGCCGTCCACGCAGCGAGCGCGAACTCATCCATGTCTTTCCCGCCGCGTACGTGCGTCGACCGTCGGTAAAGTGGCGAAGCCGCAAGCTGACTACCTGCGCGCGCGAAGAACGGCTCGAGCAGCTTCCGAGAACTGTCTCGCGTCCACGTGCTCGCGCGACGCGACTCGATCCACCCGCGCGCGATCATCTCCTTGAGAGGGAACCGCTCCCATTGCACGGCCGCGGCATCGGGATCATCATCCGGCGGCGACGCCGCGTTGATCAACGCCTCTGCCGGAATCCCGAGTCCCTCGTGCAGCGCACGGATCATCGCGATGCTAAGCGGTCGCTTACGCCCGAGGACTTCAGACACGCGGCTCCGGCCGCCAAGGTATGGCTCGAGGTCGCGCGGCTTGAGGCCGAGTTGGTCCATGCGGAAGAGGATCGCGTCAACCGGATCGACGTTGGGCGGCGCTACCGTTCGCGCTTCGTAGTCGGAGAGCAGCACGAGCAGCACATCCAGGCGATCGCGATCCGGAGTGCCGCGAGCCGGATCGAGATCGAGCAGACGATCCAGCTCATCGCGCATCTCATCGTAGTCGGCGCGTGAACGAATCACTCGAATGCCGGCCCGAGCCGAGTGTTTGGGATTTCCGTGCGCCATTGGCATATTAGAACGTCCACCGGTCGTATTCAGCGTGCGTGCCGATGCGTCGCACGATAACCGAGCCCGATTGATAGTCGACCGTCACGTGAAGACGGTACCGATTGTGCCGGATGTTGAAGACGACGTCTCGCTTCCCGACGAGCGACGCTCTCGGGTAGCGCTCCTTCAGCTCATGTGGATTTGACCACTTCGCTTCGAGTACCTCCAATCGCCACGCCTCGAGATCCTGCTTGGCATCAGGGTACCGCTCGGCGAAGTCGGCGAGCAGTGGTGCCCCGACCAAGCGCATGGGAGTAGAACGAGTGATTGTTCCCAATTATGGAACATTTCACGGTGGATGTCAAGCCCAGGTGGGCGAGGCGTCGGCAGTCGGCGCCTTAGGACCCTTCCCCGATTCGGGGAATCCCCTGTCGGACGCAGACATCCGTCGCGCGATTCGGAGCGCCTTGAGCGGCGCCGACATCTGCCTCGAGGAAGTAGAATGCTGGCGGGGGTATGCGAGGGCTGACGTCCTCTGCCTATCGGCCGGCGTAGTGTCCGTCATCGAGATCAAGAGCGACCGCGATTCCCTACACCGGTTTGATGAGCAGGCCCGCGTGTACAGCTCGATCGCCGAACGCGTGACTCTGGTTGTCGGCTGGAATCTCGCCGCCCGCGCCCTTCGCCTGGCCCCGAATTGGTGGGACGTGGTGCTGGCCGAACGAGACGGGCTATCGGAAGTTCGACTGATTCACATCCGTGACGGAAGCCCAAATCCCGACAGCACCATCGGCGGGCTCATCGCGATGCTTCCAATCGTGGAAGTTCGGCGTCTTGGAGCCATGTTAGGCGTTCCATCGTCGGGAGCACGCGCTGACGTCGTGCGGCGTCTCGCCGCGTCGCACGTTCCTGAGCAAGATGTTAGGGATGCGACAGTGCGTTGGCTAGGCGACCTTGCAACTCGTCGCACACGAACGATGGAATAACCGACCATGGGAGACAGAATCTTCGACATTGGCTATCGAGCCACACGTACGGAAGCACGGAGACTCGCCCTGCACTTTCGCGCTTTGCTAACCGGAGCCGACAAATATGCGCATTGCGCACCTCGTGGCCCTCGTCGCGATGGCAACGCTTGCAAGTACCACCGCGGCACAGGAGTCACAGCTTGAAGTGGTCATAGCGGCGCCGACCGATAGCGCTATCACACGGACCGAGGCGGCGATGGCGAACGCGCATCTGTCGATTGCCTCGGTGCAAGGACCGGTCGTCACTGGGACGTACACCGATGGCCCGCTCGCAGTGGAGATCCGCGCGACAGTGATCGCCGTCGACAGCGCCCGCAGCCGCGTTGTGATTACCGGTTTCGGCTCGGCACCGGCGATGTTCGGCATGCCGAAAACGCGAGCGCAGGTGACATCCGCGACCGGTGGGAAGGGAAAGAAGGCTTGGGCCAAGATGCAGCAACTCGCGGCCGCACTCGCGTCGGCCACGAGTTAGGCAGACATAGTCGCGCCTTAGTAAGCGGTGGCTCACGGTTGTTACGTCACCGCGCCGCGATCTAAGGTGTCTCCGACCTTGCGCTCTTCTTGCATCCCTCCTTCACAAGCCACAGCGTAACGCAATGACCTGGTCACGCTCGCGGCGTTTCATCACGGGTACCGGCGGCTTCGCGATTGGCGGACTCGCACTGACCTTCGGCCTTACCACTTGGCACAGGGAGCCCAGGTCGAACGTGCTGGTGCGCTCGCGATCATCGTTGATTTCCTTGCCGCATTAGGCGCCTTCTATTGCGCTGCTGCCGGACTGTGGGGGGCATGGCGCCCCGCAACGACGCGAGCGTCCGTTCGCGCCGTGCGCATCCTCTTGAGCTGGGTTGTGCTCATGAGCGTTCTACTCTGCCTTGGCCTTCGACTGACCGCGCCGGCGACCATGACACGCTCGGATTGGGCAAGCTTCGTCGCCGTCGCTGCATACCTTGTCATCGCGCTCGCCGCGATCGTCGGCGTTGTCCGGAAGCCGCGCCTCACCGTCACGGTTCTCGGACTCGCGGCGGCGTACGCCGGACTATCGCTCGCCTACGAACTTCGGAATATCATCGTGCCCGGGAGGGACCAACTGTCCGGGCCAGCTCCAGCCATCAGCTTCGTGATCGCGGGTAGCCTCTTGGTCGCCGTCATCGCCGCGTTCGTGTTCGCGTGGCCATTGCGGTCAAACGGCGGCGAGGCTTCATTTTGAACGGTACAGCGTCCGTTAGGAACTGCAGGAACCGCATGCGGATCTTCGCCTACATTCTGCTCGGGCTCGCGACTATCAGCTCCGCGGCTCGGTCGCAAGTCAAGATTCTCAGCGATCCTGGATTCCTGCTCGGCGACACGCGAGACTGGTCCCGCGCATCTCCGCTTGGCGACCTTCGTGAACGCCCGACCAGCAAAGACTATCGCGAACTGCGCGTCTGGGCCGGGTACGGTGAGTTCGGCACGGACGGCATCGTGATCCGGCACGAACACGGCACGTGGAAAGCGTGGTTGGCTGTCATGGTACCGTGCACGCTCAGGATCCCAACGTCAGTTCACGATTCCGCACACGCCGCCACTCTTCGGCACTATGAGCAGCTGGCGCGACATCGCTGCGGAGGAGCGATCGGAGATTCGAGCCCCGAAACGTACTACGTCCAGACCGACACCTTGTCCCTGCACCGACTCCACGTCGACGCGGCCGCCAGCGCGCGCGCCTGGTACGACGCGATCGACGGCGGCATCGCGCAATTGCCGGAGCTCGCGCCACGCGCGCACCATGGACACATGCTCGATGGGTTGACCTACGTCACGGAGATGCGTGAAGGCGACGAATACCGAGCAGCGGAAATGGAATACCGCAGCGACGCCGACTCCACCGCGTTGGCACGAGTCGACCGTGTGTTGAGAGCTGTCGCGAAATTGGTTCAACGGAAAGATCAATTGCTTCGCGGACTGACCGCGGGGCACAGTGCTGATCCATAACCCTGTGCTGGTCTCGAAGCATTCGCGCGGCGTTAGGCGCTTCGAGCACGCAACGCGGTACTGGCGCGCGTGACACGACTGTCCCGGTGTAACCGCCAGAGAGCCACATGGTGACACCGACGGTTTAGTCGTGTCGCGCTGGGGTCGAATGTGCCAGCAAGCTCAACCATACTATAGTAGTTCTGGGTTTGTTCGGTCCGGTCGCTGTCTGGAGGCGATGAGAGAGATGCAGGGCCGATCACCCAGCAGTGCGTCGGTCGCGGTTGCTTCGCGAGGTATCCTTACTATATTCCTTGTGTCAATACGATCACATAATAGTTCTTTACGACACAGAGACTATAGTTATGACCAGCGCGAAAGACGACCTGGCCTCCCTGCTCCGCCACGCTCCGTCCGGTGTCATTCGCGTTTCTGAAGCCACCCGAGCGTGGGGCCTGCCAACCTCGTCCGCATCGCGACGGCT
>DATNCZ010000187.1:0-7518 GCA_035553335.1 Gemmatimonadaceae bacterium | reverse complement strand
CACGTTGCACCGGCGTCCTCGGAGCGATACAGTCCGCTCTCCAGTTTCTGCCGTCCCTTGGTGCTGGTGCTCTTCTTTGGATTCGGAAGCGAATCGGCTTCCACCAGGGCGTACACGATCTTGGGATTGCTCGGCGCGACGGCCAGACCGATGCGACCCTTCATCGTCGCCGGAAAGCCGCCGCCCTTGATCTCGGTCCAGGTCGCGCCGGCATCGGTCGTCTTCCACAGCCCGCTACCGGGGCCGCCGCTCTTGAGAAAGTACGGGCCGCGCTCGCGCTCCCAGCTCGCTGCGTACAACGTGTTCGGATCCGACGGGTCCATCGCGACATCGACAAACCCAGCCTTGTCGCTGATGAACTTGATCAACTTCCAGCTCGTACCACCATCGGTGGTCTTGTACAGTCCGCGTTCCTTGTTCGGGCCCCAGGCGTGACCCAGTGCCGCGACGTAAACAGTGTTGGGATCCGTCGGACTTACAACGATGCGTCCGATCTGCTGCGTTTCCTTGAGCCCGATGAACGTCCACTTGTGGCCGCCGTCCGTGCTCTTGTACATGCCGCCGCCAGGCGAGATCGAATTTCGCGAGTCTTCCTCGCCGGTGCCGGCGTAGATGACGTTCGTATCCGATGGAGCTATCGCGATCTCACCCATCGAACTGACTGGCTCGTGCTCGAACACCGGCTCGAACGTAGTTCCGGCGTTGGTGGTCTTCCAGATTCCGCTCGCCGCAGTCGCCACGAAGAACGTGCGCGACGGAGAGGGTATGCCCGCGATACTGGTGACGCGGCCGCCGATGTTCGCCGGCCCGACGTTTCGCCACCTGAAGCCGGCAAGAGTCGCCGAGTCGAGCGCGGGCGCAGATGACGCCCGCGCGGCTGGAGCCTGGGCAGAGAGCGGCGCCGCAACACTGGCAGCACCAAGAGTGAGGAACCGAAGCCATCGCGATACAGGCATTAGTCCGCCGGGTGGGAGAATAGTCTTGAGACGGCGCAAACCAGCCAGCCGGCCAGCGCGTCGTTCCATCCTGGGGAAAGTACGACCTGCCGGCGTCATTCGCTGTGGCGGAGGCAAAAACTACCGGGCTGCCTCCCGCGGGAGGGCAAGCAGTCGCCGCTCAGGCGATCTCGATCGACTCCACCGCCCGATCCAGCGTATTTCTGACGGCCCGCGCAAGATCGTCGCGCGTGAATGGCTTCTCCACGACCGTGATCCCGAGCTCTGCCACCCTGTGCTGCAGCATCATGTCCTCCGTGTAGCCGGACATGAAGAGCACCCGAAGCCACGGGTACACCGGCAGCAGGCACTCCACCAGTTCGCGCCCACTCATTCCTGGCATCACGACGTCCGTCAGCAGCAGATCCACGTGTGATGACACCGACGCGAGCGTGCGGATCGCCTCCTCGCCATCAGCGGCGTCGAACACCGTGTAGCCGCGCGACTCGAGAATGCGACGGGTCAGGCGTCGGAGTGGTTCCTCATCCTCCACCACCAACACGGTTTCCGAACCGCGGCCCGCATCCGGAGCGAGCGTTTCGACCGACGCCGTGGAGATTTCGTCGTCGACGCACGGGAAGCGAAGCTGAAATTCAGTCCCTTCCTCGAGGGCGCTCTGCACCTCGATGTCACCCCCCGATGCCTTGACGATTCCGTACACGGTCGAGAGACCGAGCCCGGTTCCCTTGCCCTGCTCCTTGGTTGTGAAGAACGGCTCGAAGATTCGAGCGCGCGTCTGCTCATCCATACCGACACCCGAATCGGCGACCGACAACGTGACGCACTCGCCCGGAATTCCATTTGTATCGGCGACGGCGGTTCCGGTGCAGACGCGGACCGTCCCGCCCCCTGGCATCGCATCACGCGCGTTCACGACGAGGTTCACGATTATCTGCTCGAGTTGTCCGCGATCGAGCTTCACCAAACCGATGTCATCGCTGTACTCGGTCGAGAGCGTCATGTTCTCGCCGATCAATCGGCGCAGCATCGTCTCCATCTCGCGCACGACCGCATTGAGATCGAGCATCTGCGGCTGCACCAGCTGACGCCGACTGAAGGCCAGCAGCTGTCGCGTGAGCGACGCGGCGCGGTTGGTAGCAGCCTTGATCTCGCGTACGTCGGCCGACAGCGAGCTGGACTGATCGCGCAGATCGTGCAGCAGGAAGTCGCTCGACGCGCCAATCACAGTCAGCAGATTGTTGAAGTCGTGCGCGATTCCGCCCGCAAGCCGTCCAACAGCTTCCATCTTCTGCGCCTGACGGAACTCTTCCTCGAATTGCCGCTGTCGCGAGACGTCGCGCAACACCGCCGTGAACAATCCCTGTTTTCCAGTGCGTGCATAGGCCATCGACACTTCCACTGGAATCTCATCCTCGTTCGGGCGAACGACCAGCGTGTCCCACACCTCGGGGCTTGCCTCGCCGAGGTGCGCCGAGCGGCGCGCCGCAAGCATGTGCTCCTCGAACGCAACCGAGCTGCGCTCCGCAATCGCGGTACGGATGCGCGCGCCGGGAATCAGATTCTCATCGAGGCCGAACAGACGTCGTGCGGCGGCGTTGAAGTAGACGACCCGCTCGTCGTCGTCGAACGAAACGACCGCGTCCGTGGCTGAGCCAAGAATTCCAGCGAGCCGCATCTCGCTCCGCTCGGCTTCTACAGTCTGCCGCAACATCTCCGTCGTCGCGGCCTCGAGCTCACGATTCGTCGCGGTCAGCTCGTTGGCCTGAAGCTGGAGTTGCAGCGATTGATTCTCGAGTTCCTCGGTCATGCGGCGCTGCGCACGAACGTTGCGCGCGTGCATGATGTTCACGAAAAAGGCGAGCAGTACGGCAAGGACAGCGGTCGCCGCAATAAGAAGAAGTATGAGCTGTCCTTCCGCAGTCAGGCCCGCTGCAGTCCCGGACGCACTGCGATCCACCGTCAGCGCGATGGAGCGGAGCAGCTCGTCGATCTTGCGATCGGATTCGTTGCTGCGCTGCGAGCGCACGACGTCTGCCGCAGCCTTGGCACCTGCATCGCGCCGAAGTCGGACGGTTTCATCGAGCTCGGCCAGGCGGAGACGGACGAAATATCCGAGGGAATCGAGCCGCGCCGCCACGGCCGGATACGGCGCAGAGACGTCACGCAACACGGACAGCGCGCGCACCGTTCCGTCCGATGCAGCGGTGTAAGTGCCGGCGTAACGCGGATCGTCGGTGACCACGAGATCGCGTTCGGCCAGATTCGCGTCGCGTATGCGACCATCGAGCGCGCGCACCGCGTCCATTACGGCCAGGGCGCTGCGCGCCTGCGCGGTCACCGATTGAGCTCCGTCCGCGCGCTGATAGGCCAGCCAGCCCATCACGCAGACCATGAGGGCGGACAGGTAGGCTGCCACGACGTTCGGGCGGAGGGAAAGTCGGAGCATGAACGTGATCTTAGCGCTTCACACGCGATCGTGCCACCGCCCCTTCCATGAGGATTCTGTTAGGGAATCAGCCTGCCGCCGCTACGGACTCCTGGACGCCACCGTACCTACGGTCGCGCGCGTGGAACTCGCGCACAGCCGCGAGCAGGTCAGCCGGCGAGAACTCCGGCCACATGACGTCGGTGAAGTAAAGCTCGGCGTAGGCGCATTCCCAGAGCAGAAAGTCGCTGAGTCGCTGTTCCCCGCCGGTCCGGATCAGAAGGTCGACATCGCGGACCGGGCCGGCGTGCGTAACCTCGTTCATGAGCCGCACGAAGCTGTCGCGCGTGAGGGCGCGTCCGCCAGCACGCTCGGCGGCCATCACCATCGCATCGCGCGCGGAGTAATCCAGAGCGATGCGGAGGTCGAGCCTGGTACCGCCGCGAGTGGTTTCTTCCGCCGTTTCGGCCGTCCGGCGCAGCTCGGCCGGTATGCGGTCGCGTCTTCCGATGATCCGCATGCGAACGCCGTTCTGGACGCAGCGATCCATCTCGGAAAGCAGATAGCGCCTGAACAGCCGCATCAGCATGCTGACCTCGCGCGTGGGACGCTTCCAGTTATCAGCCGAAAATGCGTACAGCGTGAGCGCGCCGATGCCTGCATTCTCGGCGCTTTCGACGATTGTGCGCACGACCCGCGCGCCGACTACGTGGCCAGACGTCCGCGGCCGGCCGCGGGCTGTCGCCCAACGTCCGTTTCCGTCCATGATGATCGCCACGTGCAGCTTGTCACTGGGATGAGCGTCCGAACCAGTGAGTAACGTAGTTCCGGTTGATGCCGGCTTCGAGGGTGAGTGCACTGGCTAGCGTTCCCTCGTTGCGCGAATCAGAGCTTCCATGTGATCCAGGTATCGAGCAAGCGCCGATCTTCCAGTGGTGGTAAGAGAGTATTGCGTATGCGGCACGCGTCCTTCGAATGTCTTGGTGCAGGTGATGTAACGAGCATCCTCGAGCTTCCTGGCGTGGACGCTCAGGTTGCCGTCGGTGGTCTGCATCAGCGTCTTGAGCTCGTTGAAGCTGAGCACGTCGTTGACGGCCAGGGCGCTGACGATCCCGAGGCGCAACCGTTCATGAATAAGACGATCGAGAGCGGCGGGCACGGCGTCAACGGCGCGTCCATTGATGGGCGCGAGCGGCGTGGGTGCGACGTGGTCGGCGGAAGCCGGAGCCACAGCCTGGGAGTGCGCCTTGGGTCTGGCGCGGCCGGCCTTAGCCACCGTACCTCCGCGCGATTGGAATTCCGAAAGCAATGTGAAACCCTCCGAACGCGATGGCGAGAATCCAGTCGTTCCACGCGAGCGGTGTGAATAGAGCGAGCGCGCCCGCGGCAAGGAAGCAGAGCCCCATGACGGGAACGATCTCGACGGAGAATGCGCCGCCCGCAGCAACGGCGGCGCCATATAGAAGAAGCCACAGGCCGGGCAGGATCGCGGTCATGCCGGCGCGGTGGAGGACTATCGTGAGAACCGCACCAGCGAGGAGCGGCGGAGAAACGGCGAGCACGAACTTGCGACCCGGCCCCGATAGAAGTGGAACGCCGGAGGCCCGTGCCTTGGCCAGCATGGCCCAGAGCTGGACCACGATGCCGGCCGCCGCGAGTGCGAGCCATACATCCAGCCAGCGGGCCGTCGATGGTTGGGCAGAAGCTATGAAGGAAGCTGCAACAGCCATGAATCCGACGATGACCATCCCCCATCCGGAAACGGCGGTGAACGCACCTGCGTTCTCCATCGTGGACCTGATGAATGCGAGATTGTCCATCGCGCGCGCGTGCAAGGCGGGCGGCTCCGGGGCCGGCTCCTCGCGTATCGGCAGCACCTTGGTCATGGGGTCGAAGTTTGCGGGGTGGCTGTCACGGTGTCAAGTACTTTTTCCGATAAAGTACATTCAGAATTGTACTTGGCGACTGGTGGTTTCGCTGTTGAATCCGTCATTCCCGCGAAAGCGGGAATCCATCTGTTGCCGAGAATCTGGCTGCCGTCGTCGTAGCCGGAGATCGATAACATGGATTCCCGCTTTCGCGGGAATGACGAGCGCTACAGTGCTGACGGGCCTGGAGCGGGATCGCTGGCCGGAAAGCTCTGTTCTATAGTTCGATCGAGCGTTCGTTCATCAATCGCCGTCGCAATCGTATCGACCAGCGCGGCGTCGAAGGCCGGCAGGTCGCCGGGGTTGCGACTCGTGATGAGCTTCTGATCCGCAATCACAGTCCGATCGACCCAGTCACCACCGGCGTTGGTGATATCCGTCCGAAGACTGGGATATGATGTGAGCGTCCGGCCACGCACGCAGCCCGCCTCGACCAGCAGCCAAGGCCCGTGGGAGATGGCGCCGACCGGCTTGTCGGCATCCATGAAGGACCGCACGAATTCGACCGCGGCCGGATTCATCCGGAGCGTATCGGGGTTCTTGACACCACCGGGCAGGACGAGCGCGTCGTAGTCCCGTACCGACGCATCAGCAACGAGCCGGTCCACCTTGAACTTGCGGCCCTTCTCTCCCTTGGTGATGGACTGAATCTCACCATTCTGCAGAGAAAGCAGCTCCGCCTTCGCCCCAGCCTGGGTCACGGCCGCCCAGGGCTCAGCCAATTCCGACTCGTCAACGCCGTTCGTCGCCAGAAATGCGACGCGGCGGCCGTCCAGTTTGCCTGATGACATCTGTATAGCCTCACGATTTGCGTGTTCTTCAAGGAATCTATGCTGCTCTACACCGTCACACACCGTGCCATATTTCCGACATGCCGATCGTACCTCTAACCGGCCACGAAAACATTCGCCGGCGACTGCGGCGAATGATCGACGCCGCCACGCTTCCCGGCTCGATTCTGTTCGAAGGACAACGTGGCATCGGGAAGCAGCGCCTGGCACTGTGGCTCGCACAGCTGCTCGTCTGTGAGCATTCCGACAAGCCGTGCGGAACCTGCCTGGCGTGCAGGAGCGTGCTGGAGTTGCGCCATCCCGACGTCTTCTGGGTCTACCCGCGCCCGCGTCTCGCCGATTCCTCGGCGACATCCGACGATGTCATCGAGGATCTGGGAGAGTCGAGTAGTGAGCGCGTCGCGAATCATGGACTGTATCCGCGGCCTTCCGGCAGCGAGGCGATCTTTCTCGCGACTACGCTCACAATTGTCGGCAAGGCCGCGATGTCGCCGTCGATGGGTCGTCGCAAGGTCTTCATCGTGGGCGACGCGGAGCGCATGGTTGCGCAGGAAGGATCCGATCAGGCGGCGAACGCGTTTCTCAAGCTGCTGGAGGAGCCGCCCGCGGACACGACGATTCTGTTGACGTCGAGCGAGCCCGGCGCACTGCTCCCCACGGTTCGTTCGCGCGTGGTGAGCATTCGCTGCGCCCCACTCACGGACGCCGAAGTGCTGGCGTTCGTTCGGGAACCGAACGTGAAGGCGATGCTCGATTCGCTGGATCTTCCGCGCGGCGATACGGAGCGCGTCGCGCTTGCACGTGGCGCGCCGGGCGATCTGCTGTCGGCTGTCGCGCTTTCGAGCGCACGCGCGGCTGCGCTCAAGCTGCTGCAGGCGTCGTCGTCGCGCGGCGCCGAGCGTTATGCTGCGGCACTTGCACAAGGGACGGCGGGAGCGCGTGGCGCCTTCAGCGACATGCTCGCTGAGCTCAACGTGCTTCTTCGCGAGCGCGCAGAGTCTTCGCTCTCGAGTGGCGACACCGCCGGCGCATATGCGGCGGCGAAAGCAACCATCGCCGTGACCGAAGCACAGGCGCGCGCCGATGGAAACGTGAGTCCACAACTGACAGCCGCCGCATTGCTCGATGCGCTGCAGGAGGTGCCGGCTTGATTCCCGCCCAGCGTCCGGATAACCCGCGTCTGAGTCATACGAACGCGGCCGGTGAAGCGCACATGGTGGATGTCAGCGCAAAGGCCGAAACGCTTCGCAGTGCAACTGCTTCCGGCAACATCACGATGTCGGCCGTCGCTGTCGCCGCGATTCGCGACAACATGATTGCCAAGGGCGACGTGCTGGGAGTTGCGCGGATCGCCGGAATCATGGCAGGCAAACGAACCGCGGACCTGATTCCGTTGTGTCATCAGATCGCGTTGTCGC
>DATNCZ010000186.1:0-6889 GCA_035553335.1 Gemmatimonadaceae bacterium | reverse complement strand
CAGCTTCGCTCGCCCTTGCCGCTGCCGCGGCTTTCGTTGTAACCGCGACAGCGTGTGCGGGCCTCAAGGAAGCGATGAGCGCGCACGTCGATACGGCAGCAAAGGCCGGATCGCAGGAACTCTCAGTCGATCGTCTCGCCAAGCTGCTCGGTGAAGCGACGGTCCCACCACGCAAGGACGTCGCGCAGGCGATCGCCAACGCGTGGGTCGACTACGAGCTCCTCGGCCAGACAGCCGCCAAGGGCGACACCGTCGTCACCGACAAGGCGCTCGACTCGGCGCTGTGGGCACCGATATCATCGCTCAAGGCGAAGAAGTACTACGAGATGGTCTCGAAGGACTGGGGTACGGCTGACACCGCCGCCGCTCGCAAGATGTTCGAAAACGGCGACATCCTCGCTGCATCGCACATCCTGATCCTCACGAAGGGTGCGTCGGCCGATCAGAAGGCAGCCGCGAAAAAGAAGATCGACGCGCTTCGTGCTCAGGCTACGTCGGCCAACTTCGCGGCGCTCGCCAAGGCCAACAGTCAGGATACGCCATCAGCGGCACGCGGCGGCTCGCTGGGCTTGTTCAAGAAGGGTGCAATGGTTCCGCAGTTCGAGCAGGCACTGCTCGCGCTCAAGCCTGGCGAGATATCGCCGGTGGTCGAGACCGACTACGGTTACCACATCATTCGCCGCCCGACGTACGATGAGGTGAAGGACGAGCTGCTTCAGGCGTCCAAGGGTCGCTCGATGCAGGTCGCCGAGAGCACGTTCGTCGCGAAGCTTCAGTCCGACGGCAAGATCGAGATGGACAAGGACGCCGCCACGACCGCACGCGTCGTCGTCGCAGATCCAGATGCACATCGCAACGACAAGACATCCCTCGCGACATCGACGGCGGGCAAGTTCACCGCTGGCGAGCTGGCACGCTGGATTGCGACGTTCCCGCCGATGCAGCAGTCGCAGCAGCGTGGACAGTTGCAGAACGCGCCGGATTCGATCGTCGTGATGTTCGTCAAGAATTTCATCACCAACGATCTCGTGCTGCGCGCCGCGGACAACGCCAAGATCGGACCGACGCCGGAAGAGATGACTCAGCTTCACAACGCGTTCTTCCAGTCGCGCGATGCGGCGTGGACGCAGCTCGGAATCGACCCCAAGTCGCTCGCCGACAGCGCGAAGACCGAAGCCGATCGCATCAAGCTCGCCTCGTCCCGTGTGGACAAGTACATGGACGCGCTCGTGGGTGGCCAGGCTCAGTTCGTTCAGATCCCGGAGCCGGTCGCGCGCGTTCTGCGTGACCAGACCACGTCCAGCGTCAATTCAGCTGGCATCGACCGCGCAGTGGAGCGCGCCGTCAAGGCACACGCGGCTGCGGATTCCGCTTCTCGCGCCAGTACGCCTGCGACCGCCGTGCCAATGCCTAACGGCGCAGCGCCCGGAAACGCCGCGCCGCCCGCACAGCCAGCCAATCCAACTCCGAAGAAGCCGTAGTCATCATGTCGTTGAAGTCAGTCGTTGCATTCCTCCTCGCCGTCGCGCCAGCAGTTGGCGCGGCGCAGAGCGTGGTGCCGGTGCCCGCGGCAAATGCGGGCTCGGCGCCGAACACCCACATGGTGGATACCGTCGATCGCGTCGTCGCGGTCGTCGGTAGCTCTGTCATCACGTGGAGCGATCTTGCGGCGGCTGTCAATGAGCAGCGCGCTGCCGGTCTCAAGCTTCCGGATGATGCCGCTGGACAGCTTACTGTAGCGCGCGGCGTCCTCAACGACCTCGTGGACCAGGAAATTCTGATTCAGAAGGCGAAGGACGTGAAGGTCGATGTCACCGACGCGGAGGTTACGCCGCAGGTCGATAGACAGATCAAGGAAGTGCGGTCACACTTCCAGAGTGACATCGAGTATCGCAACGAGTTGAAGAACGCTGGTTTCGGCTCGCCCGAAGAATATCGGCGCACACTTTTTGACCAGTTTCGCCGTCGCCTGATTCAGCAGAAGACGTTCGCCGAGCTGCAGAAGCGCGCGAAGCCCGCCAGCGTGACGGAAGAAGAGGTTACGGCGGCGTTCGAGAAGGTGAAGGACCAGCTCAAGAAGCGGCCGGCGATGGTTTCGTTCCGCCAGATCGTCGTCGCGCCGCACGCATCCAAGTTCGCTGATTCGGTCGCTCTCGCGAAAGCAGAATCGTTGCTGGTACAGCTCAAGAAGGGCGCGAACTTCGAGGAGATGGCGAAGCGCGAGTCGATGGATCCGGGCACAAAGAACGTTGGTGGCGATCTTGGCTGGAATCGTCGCGGCTCCGATCTGGTCCCACAGTTCGAGGCGGTGATGTTCTCGCTGCGGCCGGGCGAGCTCAGCCCGATCGTGAAGACGTCATTCGGATATCACATCATCCGCGTCGATCGCGTGCAGCCGGCCGAAGTGAAGGCACGCCACATTCTCATCGCTCCCGTGATCGACTCGAACGACGTGCATCTCGCATATCTGCGCGCCGACAGCGTTGCGAACATGTGGCGCAAGGGTGCGAACTTCGATACGCTCGTAGCGAAGTATCACGACCCCGCGGAAGAGAAGGGGATCCTGCAGCCGTATCCGGTGGATTCGCTGCCGGCGTCGTACAAGGCTGCCGTTGCCGATCTCAAGGTGAACGACGTCAGCGCGCCGTTCGCACTCGTATCGCAGAGCGGGAGCACAAAGTATGCGATCATACAGGTGGTCGCCAAGACGGCGGAGGGCGAGTACTCGCTTTCCGAAGTGCGCGAGAACATCCGGCGGCAGCTTGCCGAGGAGAAGCAGGCGCGCGCATTGCTCGACGAGCTGCGAAAGCAGACCTACGTGTCGCTGAGGCTGTGACCGCGAGCGGTGGCGTCAGCCGACCGCGCCTCGCGGTAACGGTCGGCGACCCGCGCGGCATCGGTCCTGAAATAATCCGCGCAGCGCTGGAAGATCCGGCGCTGCGTGACGTATGTGACATGGTGGTGGTCGGTGCCGAAGGCGCCGATGTACCTGTCGACATCGCCGCCGGATCGTGGACCGTCGGCGACGATCCCGCAGCGGCCGGCAAGGCAAGCGGCGATGCAATCGCGCTCGCCGTGAAGCTCGCGCTGGCCGGAGAGGTCGATGGTATCGTCACCGCACCGATCGACAAGTTCGCGCTTCTGTCTGGCGGCTACGATTATCCCGGCCACACGGAGATGCTCGCCGAGTTGACGGGTTCGCGCGTCGCGATGATGCTCGCGTCCGACCGGCTGCGCGTGGTGCTCGCTACTACTCACATCGCGCTGCGCGACGTTCCGCGTGCGCTAACGCGCGAGTCGATCGACTCCGCGGCAGAGGTTACGCGGGAGGGATTGCGCGACTGGTTCGGAATCGCGTCGCCCCGCATCGCGCTCTGTGCGTTGAATCCGCACGCCGGCGATCATGGCCGCTTCGGCGACGAGGACGATGTTCTCCTGGAGCCCGCTGCAAGGGAATCCGGACTGCTAGGGCCATTTCCTGCCGACACCGTCTTCGTTCGTGCGATTCGCGGTGAGTTCGACGCCGTGATAGCTCCCTACCACGACGTGGGGATGACCGCCATCAAGGTCGCGTCGTTCGGAAGCGCAGTCAACGTCACGCTCGGTCTTCCATTTCCGCGCACCTCACCGGATCACGGTACCGCGCTCGACATCGCCGGGCGCGGCATCGCCGATCCTTCCAGTTTTATCGCGGCGACTCGGCTGTGTGCCGAGATAGTTCAGCGTCGGCGGCGAGCTTCGCGGCGGTAAACTCGACGGCGAGCGAATCTATCTTCCGTCCGTCCATCTCGCGCACGACGAAGGTCACGTCGCCGCTCGCCAGTCGGTCGCCCGCAACCGGCAGACGACCGAGCGCGCCGAACACGTAGCCGCCGACAGTCGTGTAATCCTCTTCGGGGATCGACGTTCCGAACTCCTCGTTGAACTCGGAGATGCTGGTCGCGCCGGAGATGATCGTCTCGCCGTTGCTCGTCGTGCGCACGTCGACTTCCTCGCCCACGTCGTACTCGTCCAGAATCTCGCCGACGATCTCTTCGAGAAGGTCTTCCATCGTCACGATGCCGGCCGTGCCGCCGTACTCGTCCAGCACGATCGCCATGTGCTCCTTGCGACGCTTGAAGTCGGCGAGAACGTCTTCGACCTCGCGCGAGCCCGGTATGAAATACACCGGCCGCATCAGTGGACGCAGAGTGAATTCGGCTGGACGATGTGCAAGGATCGGAATCAGATCCTTGGCAAGGATGATCCCGATGATGTCGTCGATCGTCTCCTCGTAAACCGGGTAGCGCGACAGGCCGCTCTCGCTCACGAGCTCGATGATGTCTTCCAGTGTCGCCGTTGCGTCGATCGCGACGATCTCCGTGCGCGGCGTCATCACCTCGCGTGCATTCTTCTCCGAGAATTCAAATACGGCGTCGAGCAGCGCCGCGTCGTGCTCCTCGATCGCGCCGCCCTCCTCGCTCTGTTCGACGAGCATGCGGAGCTCTTCGGGCGAGTGCACCGATTCAGCCGTCGGAACCGGACGCTGGCCGAGTATGCGCATGACGCGAACCGCGGACTTGTTGAGCAGCCAGGTGAAGGGGCGCATGATCCACGCGAACGCGAGCAGCGGCGGCGTGAGATAGCGGGCCCAGCGCTCCGGCTGATTGAGCGCGAAGGTCTTTGGCGTGAGCTCGCCGAACACGACCGTCAGGTACGTCACGAATGCGAGCGCTATGACCGTCGCGATGGTCACTCGTGTGGCGACGTCGATCCCGAGTGGCAGGCGCGCGAAAGACTCCGCGAACGACTGCACCAGGAGCGACTCGGCGATCCATCCGAGCAGGAGACTCGTAAGGGTGACGCCGAGCTGGCTCGCCGAGAGTGCCGCGGAGAGATTGTTGGTGGCTTTGAGCGCAACGCGGGCCAGCCCGTCACCGCCGCGCGCCATCGCCTCCAGGCGCGTCTTTCGGGATCGGACCAGAGCAAACTCCGCGGCCACGAAAAAAGCGTTGATCAGGACCAGCCCGAGAACGGCCGCTATGCGTAGCAACACCCTCGAAAGATAGCAGGAACCGGATTCAACCGCGCCTTTCGGTGCCCGTGACGAGGCCCGGATCATGCCGCATTCGAGGACGGACGGCACCGATCGGCGGCCGGCGGGTGGTCGCGATCCGGAGGTCGCCGGACCACGTTTGGACCGTCCGACCCGTTAAATTTCAGGGCTATGTCAGAGAAGCAGCAAATTCGAAATATCGCCATCATCGCGCACGTCGATCACGGCAAGACCACCCTCGTGGACAAGATGCTCCGGCAGGCCGGCGCATTCCGCGATAATCAGATCGTCGCCGAGCGCGTGATGGATTCAAACCCGCTCGAGCGAGAGCGTGGAATTACGATCCTTGCCAAGAACACCGCGGTGAGCTGGCACGGGACCAAGATCAACATCGTCGATACGCCAGGGCACGCCGATTTCGGCGGTGAAGTCGAGCGCATTCTGCGCATGGTGGACGGCGTTCTGCTTGTCGTCGATTCATTCGACGGGCCGATGCCGCAGACGCGTTTCGTGCTCGGCAAGGCGCTCGCACTCAAGCGCACGCCGATCGTCGTCATCAACAAGATCGATCGTCCGGGCGCCGATCCCATGCGCGTGCACGACGAGATCCTGGATCTCTTCATCGAGCTGGAAGCCGATTCGGCGCAGCTCGACGCGCCGGTGGTCTACGCATCGGCCCGTGAAGGCGTGGCGACGATGGACATGGATGTGACGCCCGTCGATCTCGCGCCGTTGTTCCAGACGATCGTGGACAACGTTCCTGCGCCTGCCACGGACGAGAATGGTCCGTTCCAGATGCTGGTCTCGACGATCGATCACTCGCCGTATCTGGGCCGCCTCGCGATCGGCCGCATAGAGCGCGGCACGGTGAATGTCGGCGACAATGTCGCGCTGCTCGCGATGGATACGACCGCGGCGCCGGTCACGTCCAAGGTCACCAAGCTGTTCACCTATGACGGGCTCGATCGGATCGAAGTGAACAGCTCGACCGCCGGTAACATCGTCGCGCTGGCGGGGCTGGAAGGTGTCGAGATCGGACTCACGATCACCGACGTCAACACGCCCGAGCGACTGGAAGGAATTTCGGTCGAGGAGCCGACCATCTCGGTGGACTTCCTCGTCAACAATTCGCCCTTCGCCGGCAAGGAAGGGAAGTTCGTGACGTCGCGCCAGCTGCGCGAGCGGCTGTACAAGGAGCTGGAGCGCAACGTCGCCCTGCGGGTGGACGATACGTCGGCGACCGATACGTGGACGGTGGCCGGACGCGGCGAGCTGCATCTCACGATTCTGATGGAGACGATGCGGCGCGAGGGCTACGAGTTCCAGGTTTCGAGGCCGCGCGTCATCACGCGTGAGGGACCGGACGGCGAGCGTCTGGAGCCTTACGAAGAGCTCTCGATCGACGTGCCCGAGGAGTTTCTGGGTGCGGTGATCGAAAAGCTCGGTCCGCGCCGCGGCGAGATGATCGAGATGAAGAATCCGGGCCAGGGCATGACCCGCCTGACGTACCGGATTCCGGCGCGCGGACTGTTCGGTTATCGCTCGGAATTTCTGACCGATACTCGTGGCACGGGAATCATGCACCATCGGTTTCTGGAGTACGGACCCTGGGCCGGTCCGCTGTCGGGGCGCTCGCGCGGAACGCTGGTATCGATGGACTCCGGCGTGATCGTTGCATTCGCTCTGGCCAACCTCGCCGAGCGGTCGACACTATTCGTATCGCCAACCGATCCGGTGTACGAGGGTATGATAATTGGCGAGAATTCACGCCCGGGTGACATGGACGTCAACCCGACGCGCGAAAAAAAGATGTCCAACATGCGATCCAAATCGACCGATGAGAACATCCAACTG
>DATNCZ010000185.1:0-3403 GCA_035553335.1 Gemmatimonadaceae bacterium | reverse complement strand
TCCATCGCAGCGCGCGGCGTAGCCGCATGAAGCGCGCATGAAGATCGGACGCATCCCGTACATCAACTGCTATCCGGTCTACGGTGCGATCGACCGCGGCATCGTCCAACTCGATGGCGAGCTGGTCGACGGCATCCCGACGGCGCTGAATGGCATGATGGCGAGCGGCTCGCTCGACATCAGCGTCGTCTCCGCGGTCGAGTACGCGCGCGACTCCGAGCGGTATCTGCTGCTGCCGGATCTTGCAATTTCCTGTGACGGACCGGTGCGCAGCGTAATGCTGTTCTCGCGGCTGCCCGCCGAGCAGCTGGGCGCTCGCAGTGTCGTCGTCTCGCGCAGCTCGATGACGAGCGTCGCGCTCCTGCAACTGCTGTTCGAGAACGTGTGGCACACGCTGCCCGATTTCGTTCCGGGCGACGCCGAGATCCGCGACATCCGCGCCGATGACTCGCACGACGCACGTCTAGTCATCGGCGACGCCGCACTCGTGCTCGGCGCCAGCGGGCGTTATCCGTACGTGTACGATCTGGGCGAGGTGTGGAAGAACTGGACCGACCTGCCGTTCGTGTTCGCCGTCTGGGTTGCGCGGCGCGGTGTGGACGTGTCTCGAGCGCTGGCGGTGCACGCACGACTGATCGAGTCGCGCGACTGGGGCGTGGCGCATCGTGCGACACTCGCCCGCCAGGCGCACGAAGCAACGGGAGTCGCGACCGAAGTCTGCGATCGATACCTCTCGGGTCTCGACTACAGACTTTCGTATCCGCACCTCGCCGGCCTGACTGAATTCTTCCGCCGGCTCGTCAAGCAGGGACGCGTTCCCAACGGCACTCTCTCATTCCTGACCGCAGCCTGATCAATGCGCGACATAATCGATTTCTACCGCAACGCTTCGCTGCTCGAGCTCGGCGCGGAAGCAGATAAAGTCCGGCGACAGCTGCACCCCGGCAACGTAGTGACGTACATCGTCGACCGGAACATCAACTACACCAACGTCTGCGTCGCCGATTGCGGATTCTGTGCGTTCTACCGCCGGCCAAAGGACAACGAGGGCTACACGCTTTCGTTCGAGCAGATCGGTGCCAAGATCGAGGAAGCAAAGGCGCTCGGCGCCGTTCAGATCCTGATCCAGGGCGGTCACAACCCGTACATCCCGTTCGAGTGGTATCTGGAGCTGATGCGCTACATCAAGCGCAACCATCCGATCCACATTCACGGATTCAGTCCGAGCGAAGTCGACTTCTTCTCGACGGTGTTTCGCATGGATGCACGCGATGTGATCCGCGAGCTGCAGTCGGCGGGGCTCGATTCCATTCCCGGCGGCGGTGGCGAAATCCTCGTGCAGCGGGTGCGCGATCTCGTTGCGAAAAAGAAGGCGGGCGCGGATCGCTGGCTCGAGATCATGGAGACCGCGCACGGCGAAGGGATGAAGACCTCCGTCACGATGATGTACGGCATCGGCGAGACACTCGAAGAGCGCATCGAGCATCTCGAACGCGTACGCGAAGTGCAGGCACGGACTGGCGGATTCACGGCGTTCATCTGCTGGCCCCTCCAGCCGGAGAACACACCGCGCATGTCCAATCAGCCCAAGACCGATTCCACCGAGTATCTGCGCACTGTCGCGATCTCGCGCATCGTGCTCGACAACGTTCCGAACGTCCAGGCCAGCTGGGTCACGATGGGAATGAAGATCGGTCAGCTCGCGCTCCGCTTCGGCTGCAACGACTTCGGCTCGCTCATGATCGAGGAAAATGTCGTCTCCGCCGCCAACACGACGCATCGGACCAGCACGGCCGAGATGGAGCGGCTCATCCGCGACGCGGGCTTCGTCCCCGCTCGCAGGCGGCAGGACTACTCGCTTCTGACGACCGCGGCGTGACAATGGGTGCGAGTACGCGTATCGGCATCGGCTACGACTCGCACCGCTTCGCACCCGGTGGTCCGCTGATACTCGGCGGGGTGAGCATTCCGGCCGATGTCTCGCTGATCGGCCACTCCGACGCCGATGCGATCTCGCACGCCGTTACCGACGCGGTTCTTGGCGCAGCCGCCGCTGGCGACATAGGCTCGCTCTTCCCGGATAATGACGACGCGAACAGGGGGCGTGACTCGATCGAGATGCTGCGCAGTGCAGTCGCCTCCGTGCACGCACTCGGATTTATCGTCACGAACATCGACGTTACCGTCGTCGCTGAATTTCCGCGCATCGGGCCGCACGCTCCGGCCATTCGCGCGCGGCTTGCGGATGCACTGGGCGTCGCGGTGCCAGCGGTGAGTGTGAAGGGAAAGACGAACGAAGGAATGGGATGGATCGGCCGCGGTGAGGGAATCGCGTGCATCGCCGTCGCCACGCTCGCAAGTGAGCGTTGAACCGGCGCGAGCGACCCTCGCGCGTGCCTTCTGGCTGGCTCCGTTCGCGGACTTCCTGACTCTCGAAGACGGTGCGTCACCGCGTACCGTCGAGGCCTACGGCCGCGATCTCGCGCGATTCGCGGACTACTCGCTCACCAAGGGCGCACACGCGCCGCAAGAGGTGGGCTCGACGACCCTCCGCTCGTACATCTATCACCTGAAGGACCTCGGCCTCGCACCATCGTCGATACGACGTAACATCTCGGCGCTGCGCACTTACTACAAGTTCCTTCTAAACGAAGGCCACGTTGTGCGCGATCCCAGCGAGCGGCTCGAGACACCCAAGCGCTGGCGCGAGCTGCCGGACGTGTTGAGTGCCGAAGAGGTCGCCAAGCTGATAGAGACGCCGACACTGGACGAACCCATGGCGTTTCGCGACCGCGCAATGCTCGAGCTCGCATACGGCGCCGGACTCCGCGTGGGTGAATGGATCACGCTGGGCGTGCGCGACCTCATGCTCGACGAGTCGCTCGTACGCGTCTTCGGCAAGGGGGCGAAGGAGCGACTGGTGCCGATCGGGCGGAAGGCAGTGGGTGCTGTCGCCATCTACCTGCGCGAGCTGCGCCCAAAGCTGGAGAAGGGATCGGGCGAGGGAATCCTGTTTCTCAACGCGCGTGGGGAGCCGATGACTCGCATGGGTGCGTGGAAGATCCTTCGCAAGCACGTCGAGGCGAGCGGTATCACCAAGCACGTGACACCGCATACCTTACGTCATTCGTTCGCGACGCATCTTCTCGAAGGCGGCGCGGATCTGCGCGCGGTACAGGAAATGCTTGGCCACGCCGACATCTCGACGACGCAGATCTACACGCACGTCGATCGTGAGTATCTGCGCTCCGTTCACAAGCAGTTCCATCCGCGCGAGCGGCTTTCAGATGTGACACAGAAATGATCCTCGTAATCGACAATTACGATTCCTTCACCTACAACCTCGTTCAGTATCTCGGCGAGCTTGGCGCCGAGGTCATGGTGCGGCGCAACGACGAGATTC
>DATNCZ010000184.1:0-2201 GCA_035553335.1 Gemmatimonadaceae bacterium | reverse complement strand
GCGCCGAAGCGCTCGAGAGTGCGCGGCGACACACCGAGCATGCGCACTTTCGCCTCGTTCGAGTACGAGACGTAGCCGCTGTCGACCCACTCGGAGCTTCCGGACACGTCGGTCAGCGCCTTCGTGACCCAACCCGCCGTGCACGATTCGGCCGTGACGACTCGAAGCCCCGCGCGGCGCAGTTCCCTTCCCACGCGCGCGGCAAGTCGCGAAAGCGCCGCATCATTCATCTCACGAAGTCTACGCCCCGCTTCCTTCGACGCGCATACTTGATGCGCATTAAGTACGCGCATACAATGGCGGCGCCCGAACCCGCGAGGCCGTGCACATGAAGGCGAGACGGTCTGTCGCCAAGAAGGCGACGAATGTCAGCATCCGAACCGATCTGCTGGAGTCTGCACGGCAGGCCAAGCTCAACCTGTCAGCGACCCTGGAGCGCGCCCTTATCGAAGAATTGCGGCGGGTCCAGCGTGAGCGGTGGCGCGAGGAAAATAAAGAGGCGATCGTCGCGCACAATGAATTCGTAGAGAAGCACGGCGTCTTCTCCGATGGTCTGCGGACTTTTTAGTGCCGCGGTTCGCGATACACCGGAACAGGAATCCGCAGAGCAAGGCGATCTTCCCGCTGCTGCTCGACGTGCAGTCGGAGCTGCTAGAGGATCTCCCGACGCGCACGGTGATCCCGCTCACGCAATCACCCGGCTTGACACAGAAGCCACTGAATCGGCTGACGCCGTTCGTTCACGTCGACGGCAAACCTTACATGCTGGTCACGTATCAGCTCGCCAGCATTCCAAAGGCCATTCTCGGGCCCGAGGTAGCAGATGTTTCGGAGCAGCGCGACGAGATCATCGCTGCCATAGATTTCTTGGTGACTGGCGTGTAGAGGCCGCTTCCCACCGCGGCGTGATCCAGTCGGCGGCCCCCCTCGGCTACGCACCCCACGCTGCGAGCCGCAATGGAGGTCTCAGACGCGACGTTCATGGCTGCTGATCGTGCAGCTCTGCCTGATCGGAATTGCAGCTGGCTGGATGGCTATAGCAAAGGCCAATGCGCCTAGTGCGGCCCCGTTGCGTCTCGTCCAAGGCATTGTCGCGCGCGGTGCCGAACCGTTCGACGCGAAATCGGGCCCCCGTCCAATCGAGCCCGCTGATGACGTCGCGATCGAAAGCTGGTGTGCATCAGTTCGCCTTGTCACGTGGTGGACGCAAGTTCGAGCTGATCGCTCAATCGTCGATGGCGCATCCACTCGTCGTGCCTTCCGTTCGCCGAGAGGACGATGCGTTTCAGGCTTGGTTCGATACGCTGCCGCGTGTCGAGGAGCATAGCATCGTCGAACCAGCGGCGAGCTGAGCACCCACCAGTTTACTTCCCGATCGGCCGCGACTCCGCGGGCGTGCCGCCCGGCCAGCCTGTCCCGCGCTTGTAGGCTTGCGGACCCTCGAAGACCGCCTCCACGCGCGAGATCTTGCCGTTCACGAATTTGAACATCTCGGTATTGAGGATCTCGTTCGGTTCCCTCATGCCCTGCGGCATGGCGAAGCGGTGGCCCTGATAGCTCCAGCTCTCCACGTTTCCGCGGCGCATGAAGTCGAAGGTCGCGAAAACGAGCTGGCGCTCGACGTCGACGATCGGAAAGTGCGCATCCTCATACCCGGTGATGAACGAGTACTCGAGGTAATCGAGCTGCTTGCCGCAGCCGATGCCCAGCATGTTCGGCCGCTGTGCCTCGCCCGCGACCGCCGTCGGCTGAGGCCCGATGGGGACCGGAGGCGTGTCGTGTGGCCCGTACGCCGTGACGTTCCCGTCTTCCAAACGGATGCAGGACTCCGAGTAAGGAGCGAGTGTCGCGTCGTGGAAAGCGACCGATCGCAGATAGCCCAGAGCGCCCTTCTTTAGCGCCTCCCGAGAGATTCGCGTTCCGGCAGGCTCCTTGCGCTCCATGATAGCCATCCAGCTCGGGTTCTTCGGCGGCATGTTCCACGCGGATCGAGCGTGCCGGTCGACTACCGTCTCGACCTCGATAATCGCGTGGTTCACGACCTTCAGCCTCACGGCGAGCAGATCCGGGAACGGGATCTCGTGATTCTCCATGAGGTTGACGTATGTCGCGACCCCGCCGGTGGAGGGATCGAACACGTCATGGCGATACGGGCCGTAGTGATTGAACGTTACCCACAGCCCCTCGCTCCCGAGTGAAAG
>DATNCZ010000183.1:0-12198 GCA_035553335.1 Gemmatimonadaceae bacterium | reverse complement strand
CAACCCTGACATCGTCTACGTCGGCGCCCAGGGGCACGTGTGGGGGCCGAATCCGGATCGCGGGGTCTTCAAGACGACCGATGGCGGCAAGACCTGGCGAAAAGTGCTGTTCCGTAACGACTCGACCGGCATCACCGACCTCGAGATCGACCCGAAGAATCCACAGATACTGTATGCGGCTTTCTGGCAAGCTTACCGCGAGCCGTGGAAGCTCGTTTCCGGCGGCGCCGGCAGCGGGATCTTCAAGTCCACAGATGCGGGTGAGCACTGGACCGAGATCACGCGCAATCCGGGCCTTCCCAAGGGGATAATCGGCAACATTGGAATCACGGCGTCGCCGGCGAAGGAAGGACGCCTGTGGGCAATAATCGAAGCCGATTCCGGTGGCGTATTTCGCTCAGACGACGCGGGCGCCACGTGGGTCAAGGTCAACGACAGCCGCAGTCTGCGCCAGCGCGCCTGGTACTACACGCGCATCTTCGCAGACCCCAAGAACGAGAACGGCGTTTACGTAACCAACGTCGGCTTCAACCACTCGACCGACGGGGGAAAGACATACAAGTCGATCAGCGTTCCGCACGGCGACAATCACGATCTGTGGATCGCACCGAACGACCCCAAGCGAATGATCGAGTCGAACGACGGTGGCGCGACGGTCAGCAATGACGGCGGCCAAACGTGGACTCCGGAATACCAGGCAAGCGGACAGTTCTATCACGTCGAGACGACCACCCACTTCCCGTATCGCGTTTGTGGCGCGCAGCAGGATCGATCCACGCTGTGCGGCCCGAGCCGCAAGGAAGGCGGAATCTCGAACGATGACTGGTACGACGTTGGCGGCGGCGAGAGCGGCTACATCGCGGTTCGTCCGGATTCGCCGAACGTAGTGTTCGCGGGATCGTACGGCGGTCTGCTCACTCGCTTCGACGCCAACACGGGATTGAGCCGGGATGTGAATCCGTGGCCGGACAATCCGATGGGGCACGACGCAGCGGATGCGAAGTATCGCTTCCAGTGGACGTTCCCGATCGTGATATCACCGCACGATCCGAGCACGCTCTACATGGGCAGCAGCGTGGTGTTCAAGACGACTGACGAGGGCCAGCACTGGACTCCGATCAGTCCCGATCTCACGCGCCACGACCCGCGAACACTCGGCGCATCCGGCGGTCCGATCACGAAGGACCAGACGTCGGTCGAGTATTACGGGACTGTTTTCGCGATCGCGGAATCTCCGGTAGCGGCTGGCGAGATCTGGGCCGGCTCGGACGATGGACTGATTCACGTGACGCGCGATGCGGGAAAGACGTGGACGAACGTCACGCCGAAGGATCTGCCTGAATGGACGCGCATCTCGATAATCGAGCCGTCGCATTTCTCGCCAGGGACCGCGTACGTTGCGGCGAACCGGTATCAGCTGGACGACATGCGTCCGTACATCTACAAGACCACCGATTACGGACACACGTGGAAACTCATCGTGAGCGGAATTCCGGATACGGAATTCCTGCGCACGGTGCGTGAAGATCCGGCCAGGCGCGGCCTGCTGTTCGCCGGAACCGAGCGGAGCGTCTACGTCTCGTTCAACGATGGGGAGACCTGGCAGTCGCTGCGGCAGAACCTGCCGCTGGTGCCCGTGCACGACCTGGCGATCAAGGAAGGCGATCTCATCGCCGCGACGCACGGTCGTGGGTTCTGGATCATGGATGACATCGCCGCGCTCGAGCAGTTGACGCCGGCGATCGTGAGCTCCAACGCGCATCTGTTCGTACCACGCAAGGTCTATCGCACCAACTTCTACGGCGGAGCGAGCACTGGCGCAAACGGGACTCTTCCGCGCGCGGCGAATCCACCGTCTGGAGCCGCCGTCTACTACTGGCTCAAGTCGCCGAAGCAGGTCGTCACGCTCGACTTCCTGGACGCGAGCGGAAAGCTGATTCGCCACTTCACCAGCGAACAGGATTCTGCGGCCGCGGCGGACAGTGTCGCTGGCGCCGCCAAGCGAGTCGCGATGCGCGACAGTCTCACACGAGCGGGGCTGAGCAAGGACAGCATCGCCAAGCTGGTGCGCGAAACGGAGTCCGGTGCACAGGCTGGGCGCGGCGGTCGCCGCGGCGCGGCGCAGAGCACGCGCGTCCCCAACAAGGCGGGACTCAACACCTTCAACTGGAACCTTCGCTATCCTGACGCAGCGACGTTCAAGGGCTTGGTGTTCTGGGGCGGTGGCGTTACGGGACCGGCTGCGCCTCCGGGTACCTACTCGGTGCGCATGACGACTGGTGGCGTATCGCAAACGCAGAAGTTCGAGCTCGTGAAGGATCCGCGCACGCACGCAACGCAACACGACCTCGATGAGCAGTTCGCTTTTCTCATCAGGATCCGTGACACGTTGAGCGCAGCGAACAACGCCGTCCGAACCATTCGCAACGTTCGCTGGCAGGTTGGCGAGCGTGGCAAGGCACTGGCAGAGAAGGATCGTTCAGCATTCGAGCAGACTTCGGCACCGATGCTTCAGAAGCTTTCCACCATCGAGCAGGCGATCTACCAGACGCAGAGCCATGCGAGCGAAGATCCGCTCAATTTCCCGATCCGGATCAACAACAAGATCGCCGCACTCGGCTCCGTTGTCGGTGGCGCCGACGCGCGGCCGACGGACCAGTCGTACGCAGTCTACAAGGTTCTGTCTGCGCAGCTGGACACACAGCTCAGGGATCTTCACACCACGCTGGACGGGCTCAAGGGTGTGAACGGTTTCCTCGCATCGCATGGCGGCAAGGCGATAGTACCGAGCACCGCCGAAGTGAAGAGCGATGTCCCGGTCGAGGACGAAGGCGACGGTGACATGGATAGAGAGAGCGGGGATCGTTCGTGAAGCGTACGCTTCTCGCTCTCTGTACCGTCGCACTTTCTGCGACGCCGGTATCGGTCCGCGCTCAATCGCAACCGGTGATCATTCGTGGCGGGTGGATTTTCACCGCCACGAGTGACACGGTGGAGCACAATCGCGGCATCTTCATTCGTTCGGGCAAGATCCTCGTCACCGATGGGAACATGGCGGAGGAGGATACCGCCGGTGCGCGTGTGATCACGTTGTCGAATGACGAATATGTGCTTCCTGGCATCTTCGACATGCACGCGCACTACAACATGACTCTGGGCGAGGGAGGAATACGGCAGGACGAATACAAGTACAACCCTCTCATCTTTCTCGCGAACGGGGTGACGTCGACCTTTCCGGCGGGCGAGTACGACCCGGAAGGAATGATGGAGACGCGGAAACGCATCGACAGCAACCAGCAGATCGGGCCGAGGATATACAACTCGGGGCCGTACTTCGGCAGCGCGCGACGTGGGTGGACCGAGGGGATCACACCCGACTCCATCTACAAGGAAGTCGATTATTGGGCTGCCAATGGAGTCCGGAGTTTCAAGGCGAAGGGAATCTCGCCGCGGGATCTCAGGCCCCTGATCGAGCGGGCTCATCTGCACGGGATTACCGTGACCGCACACCTGGAATCCGGATTCAGAAACAGCACCAACGCGAAAGATGCGGTTCTGATGGGGATCGACCGCGTCGAGCACATTCTTGGTGGAGATGAACTGTCCCGCGACAAGGCGGCGTATCCGTCGTGGATCCACGTCGACACGGCGTCGCGCGAATTCAAGGACATCGTGCAGCTGTTCCTGCGGCACCATGTAGTGTTCGATCCCACGATCACGGCGCCGGTGTACTTCACGACCGTCGCCGACAAGCCTGGGTTCGACTACTGGGTGGATGAGCGCAAGTTCTTCACTCCATACGTACAACAGTGGGTCAAACAGCAACCGCCGAGGAAGGCGTTTCCGTTGTTCGATTCGCTGTACTACGCGATGCGCCGTACCACCAAGGCATTCTATGACGCGGGCGGAACGCTCACACTCGGCACCGACAATCCGAGCCGCGGCGAGTATCTCGCTGGGTTCTCAGCGCACCGCGAGCTGCAGACTCTGGTAGTCTCGGGCATTCCGGCCGCTGCGGCTTTACGGATCGCAACGATCAACGGTGCCAGCGCATTGAATGTGGGTTCAACGCTCGGTTCCATCGAGCCTGGCAAACTTGCGGATATGTTCGTGATTCGGGGAAACCCGCTCAGCGACATCACGAACACCCGGCACGTTCAGATGGTCATGAAGGCTGGCGCCGTGTACGACCCTGCCGCACTGTTGAAGATGGCCGAAGGGAAGATCGGTCCTTCGGGACCGCAGGCGCGGCCGGCGCAGGGATCCAGTCCGCAGCACTGATGCGGACACCCTGACCGGACTGGCCGGACTGACCGGACTGACCGGACTGACCGGACAGCGTCGGGAGGGGACCAATGTTTCACGGTCCGCTCCCGGCGTATTTGCACCTCTGTGGCGCCCAGTTGTGGGACCCGGTTAGTTTACAGGAGTACAAAGTCGCGCGCGTAGCTCAGCTGGATAGAGCGTCGGCCTCCGGAGCCGAAGGTCGTGGGTTCGAATCCCGCCGCGCGCACTGCACCCCCCTTCCACTCGCAGGCTCTAATCCGGCACCCCTCCCCGCCGCATGCCACGCGTTGAACACTGGTCCCAGCTCAGAATCGGTCTGATCGTCCTCGTCGCCATAATCGCTGCGGTCGCGTCCGTTCTGTCGTTCGCGCGCATCGGAGCGCTTCACGGCAAGACGACGCGGCTGTATCTGGTCACCGACATGGCATCCGGCGTCTTGAACGGAACCGAGGTCTGGCTCGCCGGCAAGAAGGTCGGACTGGTTCGCTCAGTGGAATTGAGGCCGCCGGTTAGTGATACGGCAGAGCGCATCGCGATTGCGATGGACGTGCTCGATCCATACGTCCGATACATTCGCCGCAACTCGGACATACGGATTCAACCGGGCGGAAGATTGATCGGAAGTCCTGTCATCTATATCGACGTCGGAACCGCGGCCGCGCCCGGAGTCAGCGCTGGCGACACGCTGCGCGCCGGTGCGCAGGTTCAGGCGCGATCGGGATTGGCGGATGCGTCGTCGCTCGGCGACAGTCTGACCGAAATCGCAGCGACTGCATCCACGATCAAGAGGCAATTCGACTCGACCGCGAACGATCTGTCTGGATTGGCCAGAATCTCCTCGCGTCAGGCGAACGCAGTGCACGTCGCGCTGGACAAGCTCTCGGATCGCGCGCTCGCATCGCGTGGCACGCTCGCCGGTTTCGTGCGTGACAGCGCACGGCTGCGCGCGGAAGCATCACGCGTGAGCGCGTTGGCGGATTCGATCGGCATGGCGGCGAACGGCAGTGGCGAGATCGGCCGATTCCGGCGCGACTCGACGCTCGTCCTTCAGGCTCGGCAAACACTCGGATCGGTTGCCGATCTGCGCCGCAGAGTCGCCCGCTACGCGGGCCGGTCGGCTGAGGGGGCCGCGCTCGCGGCGCAACTGGATCGCGCACACGCGCAGCTCGATTCCATAGTGCAGGACGCCAAGAGCCATCCACTTCGGTACATCACGTTTTAGCCGCGCGCTGCGTAACTCATCAGCGCTATCCAACGCACGCACACAACACACGTAAAGCAACTTTTGTGGAAATAGCAGAACTCAAGCGGCAGACAGTAGCCGAGCTGCACGGCATGGCCGACGGCCTGCAGGTGGAGCACTCCGAAGGTCTTACGAAGCCCGAGCTGATCCTCAAAATCGGCCAGAGCCTGCTCGATGCCGGTGTATCGCTGCATGCCGAAGGCGTGCTGGAGATCCTGCCCGAGGGTTACGGATTTCTCCGCAGCCAGGACTGGAGCTATCTGGCCGGCCCCGATGATGTGTACGTGTCGCCATCTCAGATCAAACGCTTCGATCTGCGCACCGGCGACGAGGTGTTCGGCGAAGTACGGCCGCCAAAGCCGTGGGAGAAGTATCTCGCGCTGCTCCGCGTCGAGAAGGTCAACGGACTCGAGCCGGATACTACCAAGACTCGCACGCCATTCGACTCGCTGCGGCCACAATATCCCGACACACGCTTGCGGCTGGAAACGGAGGACGGCGACCTCAGCATGCGCGTCGTGGACATCATGGCGCCGATCGGAAAGGGCCAGCGTGGATTGATCGTTGCGCCGCCTCGCGCTGGCAAGACGATCCTGCTCACCAAGATGGCGAACGCGATCTCGGAGAATCATCCGGAGGTGCGGATCATCATGCTGCTGATCGACGAACGCCCCGAAGAGGTGACGGAGATCAAGGCAACGGTCCCGCGCGCCGAGGTGATCAGCTCGACCTTTGACGAGGGCGCCGCTCGGCACGTGCAGGTTTCGGACATGGTGCTCCAGAAGGCGCGCAGACTGGTAGAGGCGGGCCACGACGTCGTCATACTGCTCGATTCGATAACACGCTTTGCGCGCGCTCATAACACGGTCGCACCGACGACGGGCAAGATTCTCTCCGGCGGCGTCGAGGCGACCGCGTTGCAGAAGCCCAAGGCGTTCTTCGGAACCGCGCGCAACATCGACGGCGGTGGCTCGTTGACCATCATCGCCACCGCGCTCATCGAGACCGGCTCGCGGATGGACGACGTGATCTTCGAGGAGTTCAAGGGAACAGGCAACATGGAGCTGGTGCTCGACCGACGCATAGCGGACCGTCGCATCTATCCAGCGATCGACATCTTCAAATCCGGGACACGCAAGGAAGAGCTGCTGCTGGATCAGAGCGAGATCAACCGTACGACCCTGTTGCGCCAGTTCCTGTCGGACATGCCCGAGACCGACGCGATCGACTTTCTGCTGAAGCAGATGGCGCGGACGAAGAACAACGCGGAATTCTTCCGCAAGATGGCTGAAGGTTGACCGATTCAGCGCGTCCCACCTCACGCGGCCGACTGATGGCGGTCGACTATGGCGACAAACGTGTCGGACTGGCGATCAGCGATCCGACGGGCACTATCGCATCGCCAGCCGGTTTCATCGAGCGTCGTGCGGGAAAGCGACCGCCGGTTGCGGAGCTGATGCGTCGCGCCGAGGCGCTCGAGGCGAGCGGCTTCGTACTGGGACTTCCGCTCGACGGCGCAGGCGAGGAGACGCCGCGCTGTGCCGAGGTGCGTGTGGTAGGCGCCGCACTCCAGGAACGCACCGGACTTCCAGTGCGATACGTGGATGAGCGCTACACCACGGCCGCCGCGCTCCGCAGCGTGCGCGACATGGGTGGATCTGTAAAGGGTCGCAAGGGCGACGTGGACGCAATGGCTGCCGCGTTGCTGCTGCAGCACGCGCTCAACCTCCCCGAATAACCGATGAAAGGCATCAGGCTCGGACCGTTTGCAAGGTCGACAGCCGTTGTGGCCGCGCTGATGTTGGGAGCGTGCGAAGGTCCGCACGGCAACGCTGTGCGCGTCATAATCCCGCGCGGTGCGTCGTTCCGTACAGCGGCTGATTCGATGGCCGCGGCTGGCGTCATAACTTCGCCGCTGGCCTTCCGTGTATATGCGCGGCTGAAGGGACGGGATCGCCAGATTCAGGCCGGCACCTACCTGCTTCGCCGCGGCACACGCTGGAGCGATCTGGTCGGCGAGATGAATGGCGGAGTGGGCATCCTCAACCGAGTGACGATACCCGAAGGCTTCACGATCACACAGATCACTCCGGTACTAGTTCGCGCACTCAACACGACCAGCGATTCGGTCGAGGCAGCGGTTCGCGACTCGGCGCTGCGGACGCGGCTCGCCGACCCGGCGGAAACGCTGGAAGGCTATCTGTTTCCCGATACTTACGTGTTCGCGCCGGGCACTACCGCACGCGAGGCCGTCGCGGAGATGGTGCGGCGCTTCGAGCGGGAGTGGAAGCCCGAGTACGACGCTCAGGCCGCTGCACTGGGTCGAAGCCGGCACGAGATAGTGACGATGGCATCGATAGTCGAGAAGGAGGCGCGCCTTCCGGAGGAGCGTCCCGTGATCGCGGCGGTGTATTACAATCGCCTCAAGTACAACATGCCTCTTCAGGCCGATCCGACGGTACAGTACGCGCTTGGCCGGCACACGGAGCGGGTTCTGTATCGGGATCTGACCATCGACTCCCCGTACAACACGTATCTGCATCCCGGGTTGCCACCGGGACCGATCGCTTCACCGGGCGGCGCAAGCCTGCGCGCGGCGCTCGCTCCGGCAAAGGTGCCGTTTCTGTACTTCGTCGCGGCGCCGGACGGACATCATGAATTTCGCGAAACGATGGCCGGTCACGAGGAGGCGAAGCGTGCAGTGCGGGCGGAACGCAACGCGGACAGCGCGCCGAAGAACAAGCACAACGCACGTTAGCAATACGAACGCTGTGGATGAAAGACCGATCTCCTGCATTTTCAGGAGATCGATTGCTCCCACCGCGATCCGGTGCGTTTGCCCTATCGTTATCGGCGCGTCTTCGCCTTCCGTGCGGGTGAGCGTTTGGTTTCCACTGCAGCGCCTTGTTGGCGTGGCGCAGTTTCTCGCCACCGGAAGCTGACGTCGGGTGCATCGACGCGCTCGCCGCGCGGTGTTCGACGGCGTCGCTCCGGGGTTCGCTCGACCGTAGATGCTGCGCGCATTTCAGCGCGCACTGCCGCGATTACGGGCGGTGAGAGAAACAGATCGACCAGATCCGGATCGAATTGCGTGCCTCGCCCATCACCAATCACTTCCATGGCGACGGTCACGCTCCTGCCGGGCCGGTAGCGTCGTGAGTGAGTGATCGCGTCGAACGTATCGGCGATCGCCACGATTCGCGATGATAGCGGAATCGCTTTCTGCCTGAGCCCGCGCGGATAGCCGGATCCGTCCCACCGCTCGTGATGCGCCACGACCCCCTTGGGGAGATCGGGATAGAATGCCGCGAGCGGCTCGAGGACCTTCGCACCGCGCTCGGGATGAGTGCGAATCTCTCTGCGCTCGTGCCGATCGAGCTTGTTGTGATCGTGGATCACGTCGAAGAGAGCTTCGTGAATCTTTCCGATGTCGTGGAACAGGGCCACGCGCTCGACGAGGCTTGCCTCGTGCTCATCACAGCCCATCGCATCCGCCAGAACGAGAGAATATCGCGCGACGCGGCGCACGTGAGCACCGGTAACGGGGTCGTTTGCGTCAATCGCGTTCAGCAGCGTCTCGAGCGCTGCGGCACCGAGTCGCTCGAATTTCGCGAGCGTATCGTGCCGTTTGCGCGACGTCATGGTGGTGGCCGGAACGGCAGCACCCATTACCGCGGTAGCACGGTGCGTGGTCTTCAGTGGTCGCTTCATCGATGCGGCTCCTAACGCAAGAATCATGTACTTTCCGGGATGCCGTCAACTCGACACCGCCCCGCAGCGACCGTTTCAGCACGTGGCGCTCGACGGTGGGACTCCGGTCACCCGTGGATTTTCAGGAGCGATGTCGTCTCGCCGCCAGATTCCAGCGCCGGAATCGTCGAAGTACGGGACCAGCGCGGCAAACCACTGGGCCTGGCGCTGTGGAGCCCTCGCTCCGAAATATCGCTCAGACTTCTGGAGCGCGACGTCAGCGCCACGATCGACCGGTCATGGTGGAGGGCCCGGATAGGAGCCGCGAACGCACGCCGCGCGATACTGGCAGGCCGCACCAATGCCTGGCGTGTCGTGCACGGCGAAGGGGACGGCTTGCCATCACTCGTGGTGGACAGGTACGGCGAGCTCATCGTGACGCAGCTGTCCAGTGCGGGCATCGAAGCGTGCAGGGCCGAGATCGTAGCCGCTCTGATCGATCTGTTCAACCCGTCAGGCATTCTGGCACGGAACGACGCCGGCTCGCGGGAGCGCGAGGGATTGCCGCGGGAAACGGTGCTGCTCCACGGCGACGTCCCGCAGGAAATCGAGATCGACGAGTACGGTGTGAGGTATCTTGCGGCGCCATGGACGGGACAGAAGACCGGGGCCTTTCTCGACCAGCGCGAGAACAGGCATCTGATCGGCCAGCTTGCGAGAGGTAGCGCGCTCGACTGCTTCAGCTATCACGGATCGTTCGCGCTGCACCTGGCGCGCAATGCCGAAACAGTTACCGCCCTGGACGCATCTGCGCCTGCGCTGGAACGGGCCGCGGAGAATGCTCGGCGGAACGAGCTGACCAATGTCGATTTCGTCGTTGCGGATGCGTTCGAGTTTCTGCGTGACAGGGAGCACGACGGAACGCGCTATGACACGATCGTCCTGGACCCGCCTGCCTTCGCGAAGAACAAACCCTCGCTGCCTGGCGCCATTCGCGGTTACAAGGACATCAACCTGAGAGCCATGCGGCTGTTGAAGCCCGGCGGTCTGCTGTTCACCGCAAGCTGCAGCTTCCACCTCACCAAGCCGTTATTCCTCGACATGCTTCGCGCGGCGGCTGCCGACAGCGGACGTCGCATGATCGTGCGAGAATTGACCGGGCAGCCGATCGATCACCCGGAGCTCCTGACCGTTCCGGAAACCGGCTATCTGAAAGGCGCGCTGCTCGAAGCGGAAGATTGAAGTCGAGATGCGAAGGCAGCAGTCGAAAACTGAGGGGAGTGTCCAGCGCGTACAGAGCCGGCGTTCAAGCGGTTTGGCATTCGTGCCGCGCCCCTTGCGCGCCGATCTCCCGACTCTAGCTTCAAGTGCGCATGTCCAATCGGCCGCAGAGATCGCTTCGCTACGAATACCAGCTCTACGTCGAGAACGAAATCGAGACGTACAAGGAGTCGCTGCCTCGTCGCGCACTCCTCAAACTCGGGGACGAAGCCGTGGGCGCATTGCGTGACGAACAGCAGCTCGCGCTGACCGAGCTGGTCGTGTGGGAAGAGGTGGACCGGATCATCTCCAAGCGCCTGCGCCTCGTCAGCTACGAGACATGGCGACGGAAGCGACTCAAGGAGCAACGCGAGCGTCAGCGTCCGGAGCACTGGGGATTCGCTCCCGACTGCGCGCTCGCACGCGAAGTCCGTCCACCCGCTGAGTCGAACGTGCTCGTTAGCGGCGATGACAACGAGCGAGTCGCCTGCTATCTCGCCGCGCACGGTTATGAAGTGTTCGCGGTCGGCAACGAGCGCGGCGCTGTTCAGCGCATAGTCAACGCCGCCGAGGAAGCCGGCCTCATAGATCGCGTACATGGCTACATCGCCGACCTGCGCGAATGGTCGCGCGAAGTCGAGTTGAGCGCGGTCGTGTGCTCGCAGAGCGCCTTCAGCGGACTGTCCAGCGAAGAGCGGCGCGAGGCGATCCGCCTGCTCCAGGAAGTGACGCGCGATGGTGGTGTGCACCTGGTCAGCGCGACGGATCACGACGAATCGACGATGCACGAACTCTCCGCGCAGTACCGCGGCTGGCAGATATCGGTCGAGCTGCACGGAAGCGTTCCGGCAAGTTTCGTGGCCAGAAAGGGCGCCGCATAATCGCGTTGCATCATCTCATACGACGGCAAAATGCCCGTGTCAAATTGACACGGGCATTTGCGTTTCTGTGTGTCCATTCGTATCGCCGCTGACGCTCGCGATCCGGCGCGCGCATTCCTGAATCGTCCGTAAACCGTTGCGCCAGCGGTACTTGACGCGCTCGCAGAAGGCCAGGTCAGCGTGGCCCTGGCTGTGCTTTACAGAGGCGCATGAAGGAGGTAACCAGCATGCCCAAGAACGTAGATACGAAGCGCTCGGACGAGCCGCTCGGCATCATCATATCGCGTGGCTCGCGTGAAGAGCCCACGCCAATCTTCTCAACCTACGTGTGGGGTCCAGCGCCGGATCCTGCAGACGGCGCGTCGAAAGCCGCCTAGACAGTTGGCGCACTGATTACAGGCAACAAAAAAGCCGGCTCATCGCCGGCCTTTTTGTTTGGTGCAACTGCTTACATCGTGACTGCTGCGCCCGCGGCGCCGGCACCACTGGCCTTGCGACGAGAGCTGGACTTACGGCGAGAGCTCTTGCGCGCGGTCTTCTTGCGCGCAGCACCCTTACGGGCGGTCTTCTTACGGCCGGAGCTCTTCCGAGCCGCGCTCTTGCGGGTGGTCTTCTTACGAGTGCTCTTCTTGCGCGCGCCGCCCTTGCGGGTGGTCTTGCGTGCGCCGCCCTTGCGGGTGGTCTTCTTACGCGCGCCGCCCTTGCGGGCTCCCTTGCGCGCGCCGCCCTTGCGAGCGGTTTTCTTGCGAGCACCTGCTTTCTTACGACCACCCTTCTTCGCTGCTGCCATGATTGCATCTCCTATCGGAGTTCACCTTCCCGGCGTTCCCCCGGTGG
>DATNCZ010000182.1:0-12532 GCA_035553335.1 Gemmatimonadaceae bacterium | reverse complement strand
CGCTCGAATAGCCGCGGTCGCACGATCGCGCTCGGCCAGTGTCGCAGGTGATACCACGAGCAGCTCCACAGAGTCCGCACCTTCACGCACACGAGAGCCGGCACGTAACGCCCCGATGAGCCCGGCAGAAAGTGATCCATTACTCGCGACGCCTGCGCGTGCGCGGACCGAATCCGGTGTTTCAACCGGCCACGTTGCCGTATCGAACAGCACAACCGCATCGCCAGGCCTGAACAGCGCGCGTACGCTGTCGCGAGTCTCGGCCACATTCTGTACGGAGCCCGATACATCCGCAGCGATGACGCGCACCACGCGCTCGCGCTCGGGCGGAAAGATCGGTCGAGCCAGTGCAGCTCCGGCGAGAAGTATGATGAGAACACGTATCGCAAGCAGCAGCAGGTCCGAGAGCTGCACCGATCTCGCACGCGCCGTGACCGGAACGTCCGGAACGAAACGCGCGGTCGGAAACGCAACGGCGCGCGGCCGCCGCGTCACGATGAAATGCAGCGCGACCACACCCAACGCAGCGCCTGCGGCTGCGATCAGAAAGCCCGGAGCCAGAAAGCTCACTGTGCTCCCGCCGATCCGTTATCCAGCACGCGACGCTGCCGGCTCGTCGCGCACCACGCGCCGCACGGAATGGCTCACAGGCTCCTTCCCGACAACGATCGTGCGATAGGCCGCTCCACTCGCTAGCCAGCGCGCCGCCGTCGCCTCTCTCCACTCCGCGTACGAGCGCAGATATTCGTCACGCACCGAGTCCGCCATGTAGCGCCGCACGTCGCTGCTCTCGGGATCGGTAACCAGCGGTACGGCCCGAGGAGGATCGAGCTCTTCAGCGGCGATGATATGCAGAGCATGCACGTCGCGCCCGGCAGCGATCAGCTCGCGCGCAATTCTCGAAACGTCATCGAGATCACCCAGGAAATCACTCACGATCGCGATCCTCGACGCGGATCGCGCGGCTGCGGTGAGCGCACCAGCCAGCGGACTGCTTCCAGCGGCAGGCGTATCTGCCACCTTCTGAATCACTTCAGCAACGATTCCGCGCCGCGTTCGCGGTGGAATCGTTGCGCGCGGATTGCCCGCAATCGTGAGCCCGACCGGATCGCCGCCGGAGTGCGCGACAGATGCGAGCGCGACGGCCAGCTGCTGCGCGAGAGACCACTTGGAGCCAGGCCCATCGGGAAACGCCATCGACGCGCTCGCGTCCAGAACGAGACAGGTCGGCGTCACGGCCCGCTCCTCCGAGATCCGTACGTGCGCACGATCGCTCCGCGCGAACAACTTCCAGTCGATGCGTCTGAGATCGTCGCCCTGCCGGTATGCGCGGTACTCCGTGAATTCGGCGGACGTTCCGCGCACACGCGATGGATGAATTCCGGGCACCGCTATGCGCGACACGCGGCGCGCACGCCATCTCAATCCGCGTACCGCGTCGAGAAGCGCACCGTACATGAACCTGTCCCGGTCCTCATCGTGCGGCGCGCGCCGCATCATCACACTCTGATATCGCTCTTCGGCATCGGCACATGCTCGAGCAGATCATCCACTATCCGTTCTGCCGAAAGCCCTTCCGCCTCGGCGGCGAAGTTGAGCAGAACGCGATGACGTAGCACGGGATGAGCCACACGCTTTATGTCCGACGGCATGACCGCATTGCGGCCGGCGAGCAGTGCATGCGCCTTTGCGCCTAGCACGAGTGCCTGCCCCGCACGCGGACCGGCGCCCCAGCGCACGAATTGCCTCACTGTGGGCATCGCGTTGCTCTCATCCGGGCGAGTTGCGCGAACGAGCCGCACAGCGTATTGCAGAACTACGTCTGCAACGGGCACGTCGCGCACCATGCGCTGCAGCGCAATCGTCTGCGCCGCGTCGATCACCGCGTCGAGTGGCGCGTATTCGCGCCCTGTGGTATTGCGCAGAATCGCCACCTCGGCGTCCTCATCAGGATACGATACGCGGATGTCGAACAGAAAACGATCCAGCTGCGCTTCGGGAAGCGGGTACGTCCCCTCCTGCTCGATCGGATTCTGTGTGGCAAGCACGAAGAAGGGAGCCGGCAGCGGCATCGTCTCACCCGCGACCGTGACGCTGTGCTCCTGCATTGCTTCCAGCAGCGCAGCCTGCGTGCGCGGTGGCGCGCGATTGATCTCGTCCGCGAGCACGATGTTCGCGAAGATCGGTCCCTGCACGAAACGGAAGAGGCGCGAATGCGATGTTGCATCCTCCTCCATCACCTCGGTCCCGGTGATGTCGGACGGCACGAGATCAGGCGTGAACTGAATGCGGCGGAATCCCAGGCGCATCGCCTCGGATACCGACCTGATCATCAGCGTCTTAGCGAGGCCGGGCACCCCCACCAGCAGAGCATGGCCGCCAGCGAGCAACGCCATGAGAATCTCGTCCAGCACTTTTTCCTGACCGACGATTCGTCCGGCAACTTCAGCGCGCAGACGCGCGGCGACCTCTAGCAGCTCGGCGCGCTCATGCGGAATTACCGGCCCGCGCGCCGCAATCGTTGGTGCAGTCATTGAGTTCAATACGATGGGATTCGACTGGTCGTTGAGCGGATCGAGCATTCTCGCAACGCGTCGATGCCGATTACATGATTACGGGAAGCCGCAGCCTCTCATTGCGAGAGCACACCGGAACTATCCAGAATGCATCGCCGTCAAACCAGAATATTGCCAGCTGCTCATACCTGCGCGCGATGTCGATGGCCGATCGCTGGTCGAGCGCGATCGCGATACTCCGCTCACAGTGCGATTCGTCGGGACTGCACGCATCCACGCGAACCTGCGTAACGCTCAACCCAGCGGTCACCTTCAGTAAGCTAGCCGCGCGCGCATCGTTCACGGCCGGTAATTGAGGCACACCCATCGGATCCTGGGCGGTTATAATTCCGAACGGCTGTTCGAAACCAATTTCACGAAGAGCCGCTCGTACACGGCGGTCGACTGCCGTCCGCAGATCGATGGTTATCGCCGGGGTGGAGCGAAACTGGAGGATCGTCTCCGGAAAGCTCCCCCATCCATGAGCTGCGTCAGGCGATGACGCCAGGCGGCTCACCGTTCCTGGGCCGGGGAGGAAGCTCGAGTGGCAGCGAAACGATGAACGCACTCCCCTGGCCCACCGCGCTCGTAACTATCACGTCCCCGCCAAGGAGCCGGGCGAGCCGACGGGTCACGCTCAGGCCCAGGCCGGTGCCGCCCACGCGACGAGTACTCGGCTGCTCCACCTGCCAGAACGCATCGAATATCTGATCGCGGTGCTCCTCCGCGATCCCAATCCCGGTATCGCGGACCACGTAGCGAACAATAGGCCCGTCGTGCTGAACGACCAGTGTTACGCGGCCGGCCGGCGTGAACTTCACCGCGTTGGAAAGCAGGTTCACGAGAATCTGCCGGACCTTACCGCTGTCGGTGCACATCGCGAGCGGATACCCGATCGGAACGACTTCCAGGGGCAGTCCCTTCTCCCTCGCCAGCGGCTCGACCAGTGTCGCCGCATCGTGTGCGACTTCGTTGGCGTCGATATCCTCTGCCTGGACGATTTCCCTTCCCGCGTCCACACGCGAATACGAGAGGATCTGGTCGATGAGGTGCAGCAGATGCTGAGCGCTCGCCTTCATCCTGCCGAGCTGGTGCTTCTGGGCGTCGTTGACAGGTCCCGTGATGCCGTCAGCGAGGAGCTCCTCGTATCCTATGATCGCCGAAAGCGGTGTGCGGAGCTCGTGCGACATCACTGCGAGAAAGTTGCTCTTCGCCGTGTTGGCGCCCTCGGCGGCCTCACGCGCGCGCTGCTCGCCGGAGAGCAGTTCCTCTCGCACGCGGTCACTTTCGTACGCCATGTGCGCCGACCAGTTGACGAGCCACAGGAAGATCGCCACCGTCGCGACTACGTATATCGAAACGCCGAACGGTGTATCGTACCAGCCGCTCTTCTCGCCCACGAGACGCAGCCAGCCGAGCAGAAATGGAACGGACACGGCCGCCGGAACGAGACGGCGGGCGACCGTTCCCGCTGCGCCAGGATCGACGAGCAGCTTGGGAATACCGCTGGCGCGTCGCGCGAACACGATCCCGATTCCAAGCACGAAGAGAGAAGCCGCGCTCGATACTGCCATCCCCGAATACGGACCCACGGAATACAGGCCACTCACGCCGAATGCGTAACCGACGAGTCCGAGGAAACCGATCGTACCACCGATCAGGCCTACCCAGTGCGAGGAGGCACGCCCGGTGCGATCATCGATATGGAGCGATATGATGCCGGCGGCGATGAGAAATATCCCGACCAGCGTATTGAGTGCCATCCGACCTGGTGGACTCCACGGCTCGCGGACCAGTTGGTCACGCGCCATCAGCAGATCCAGGCCCAGATCGCGGCCAGCGAGCCATGACGCGAACTGGATGGTCGCGATCAGCATCACTATGCACGCCAGAACGATGGACGCGACGCGCAGTGCGAACGGTCGTTCCTTTGTTGCGATGAACGCCAGCGCGACGGCGGCACAGGCAAAGGCGACGCAGCTCAATGGCCGCATCACGATTCCGCCGGGATAGAGCCCGGTCACCGGATCCATCCCCACATACCACTCGATCAGGGTGCCGAGCGCCACAAGTGTGACGAGAACGGCCGCCGCGAGAGGAACTTGCTCGAAGAACCGAATTACGCGGGCCTGGCCGCTCGATTGACTCATTCGGGGTGCGGATACACGGAGGATGGAAAGCTGCCTTCTATGTTGCCGGTGTGCAACTGCGGCCAGCACCCTTTACGCCGCGGTTATCATACGTAGATGCTCCACCACACTCACCGGGGCCGCTCTCAAGCTCCCGGCAAAGTGCAGTGCCGGCCCTCGTTCCAGGCGGAATCATGCTGAAAATGGCGGATTCTACACAATCGGGCCTGCGGAACTCGATCTGCGCGAAGCTGACGGAAGCGCGCGAGCGTACGCTGCTGCTGGTCGCATCTCTCACGGAGGAGGATCTCCGCGTCCAGCACGACCCATTGATGAGTCCCATCCTCTGGGACCTCGGCCACATTGCTCATTTCGAGGAGCTGTGGCTGACGCGCAATCTGTCCGGCAAGATTGAGTTTTCCGAGATGCCGGGGATGTACAATCCATTCGAGCATCCGCGCGCAACCCGCGCCGCACTCCCGCTGCCATCGCTGCAGGCATTGATACAAACAGCGGCGGAGATTCGCGCCGACACGCTGGCGGCACTCGAATCTGCCAACCTGCACTCGGAGCATCCGCTGTTGGCGGGCGGTTTCGTGTACAACATGGTGCTGCAGCACGAGTACCAGCACAACGAGACGATCCTGCAGACGCTGCAACTCAAGACCGGCGAACCCTATCGCGCACCGCGCGCGATCGCGGCACCGCCAGCCGGGAGCGATGCCTTCGACAGGATGGTGCGCGTCGAGGCCGGCACGTATCCGATCGGCACCGACGATCGCACCGCTGCGTACGACAACGAGCGGCCGCGACACCTGGTCGACGTCAACGCCTTCGAAATCGACGCTGCGCCGGTAACCAACGCCGCATACGAGCAGTTCATTACTGACGGTGGATATCAGCAACCCGAACTCTGGTCTGAAGACGGTCGCGCGTGGTTGGCCGATTCAGGTGCGCTCGCACCGAAATACTGGACCGCGTCGCCCGATGGCTGGCTGACACGAACGATGGATGTGGTCGCGCCGATCGGGCCGGATCATCCGGTTTGCCACGTATGCTACCACGAAGCGGATGCGTACGCACGCTGGGCAGGCAAGCGGCTCCCCACCGAACGGGAATGGGAAATCGCCGCGTCGTGGGATCCGACGACCGCGAGCAGTCAGCGATTCCCCTGGGGCGACGCAGACCCGACAGCGCTGCACGCGAACGTCGATCAGCTCTTCTTTGGAACCACACCGGTCGGCGCGTTCGCACGGAACGTATCTCCGCTCGGATGCTACGGAATGATCGGAGACGTGTGGGAGTGGACGTCGAGCGATTTTTCCGGCTATCCTGGTTTCGTTGCGTATCCATACCCGGAATACTCCGAGGCTTTTTTCGGAGCGGAATACAAGGTGCTGCGCGGAGGCTCGTGGGCAACGCGTCCGGGTGCCATACGCAACACATTTCGCAACTGGGATTATCCCATTCGCCGCCAGATCTTCAGTGGCTTTCGTTGCGCGCGTGACGTTTGATCGCGCCTTGATGTTGAGCGATGTGCGCGAGGGCCTCACCGCACCGACGCGCCATCTCCCGTCCAAGTACTTCTACGACGAACGCGGCTCGCAGCTGTTCGACGAAATAACGCGGCTGCCGGAGTACTATCCGACCAGGGCCGAGCGTGCGCTACTCCAGGATCGTGCTGCAACGATAGTATCGATCACACAGCCGGCGACACTCATCGAGCTGGGCGCGGGCAGCTCGGACAAGACGCGGCTGCTGCTGGATCAGATGCTGACATCGAGGCCGACCGACCTTACCTATATCCCGGTGGACGTGAGCGCGGACTTCCTCACAGCATCCGTCGCGCAGCTTCGCGACGAATATCCGTCGCTGACGACAAGCCCCGTGGCAGCCGACTTCTCCGCGCAATTCACCCTTCCCACGCATCCGTTGCCGGCTCTGCACGCGTTCCTCGGAAGCACCATCGGCAACTTCACTCCGGCGGCAGCTGTCGAGCTGGTGACGAGCGTGCGCAACCGAATGGCGATGGGCGACTTCTTTCTCCTCGGAATCGACCTGCGCAAGGACCCGATTCAGATCGAGCGCGCGTACAATGACAGCCGCGGTGTCACGGCCCAGTTCAACAGGAATATCCTGAACGTCATCAACAACACGCTTGGCGCCAACTTCGACACGTCAATGTTCGACCACAGCGCCGTGTATGATACGGACAAACACCGCATCGAGATGCGCCTGATCTCCCGCATTCAACAGACCGTATCGATCCCGGAAGTCGGCGATATCGTCTTCGCAGCCGGCGACGCGATTCTCACCGAGCTGAGCTACAAGTACGATCGCGCCATCGTGATTGATCTCCTCTCCGCGAGTGGATTACAGTTGAGAGAATGGTTCACCGATGACGCAGAATCGTTCGCGCTCGCACTCGCAAGCCGCTGACCGATGTCACGCAACTCGCCACAGATGCGCGCGCTGGTCGCCTCTCTCTTCCAACCGTCGCATCCGCACAATCCGGACGGCTCCATGGGCGCCGAGCTGGAGCTGATACCGTTTCGCAACCGCTCGCACCAGAGAGTGTTGATAGACGCAAGCGACGACGGTCCCGGCAGCGCGGACATCATTCGCGACGCTGGCAGCACACGCGGTTGGCGAGAGGAAACCGACAGCTACGGTGCTCCAAGCTGGGCGACGCCGGATGGCGGTCACGTTTTCTACGAGCCTGGCGGCCAGATCGAGATCAGCTCACCCGTATTTCCGTCGGCCGCGGCGCTGGCCGGGTTCCTGACTGAAACAGTACACGCGATCCGCGACTCGGCGCGCGCCGCGGACGTGGTATTCCTCAGTGGCGGCGTCGATCCATACAATTCGCTCGGAACCGTCCCGCTCCAACTGCGTGCACCACGTTACGAAGCGATGACGCGCTACTTCGATGCGATCGGCGCGTCCGGTGCACGCATGATGCGACAGACAGCCTCGCTTCAGGTCAGCGTCGAGCTCGGCGCGCATCCGCTCGCGAGATGGAAACTCCTCAACTCGCTGGCTCCCTATCTGATTGCCGCGTACGCCAACTCTCCAGACTACGAAGGAAGTCCCACAGGCTATGCGAGCTACCGCGCGCGATTGTGGCAGACGCTCGACAACACGCGGACGGGCCTGCCATTCGACGCAGAAGATCCGATAGCGGCCTACGCTCGCTTTGCGGAACATGCGGGCCGAATCCTGGACGACGACGCCGCGCACCTCACCACACTATTCCCCGAGATACGTCCGCGCGGCTACTTCGAGATCCGGTCGATGGATTCGATGGAGCCAGACCGATTCGGCGAAGCACTGCACTTCATCTCGCGTCTCGTTCACGATGAAGACCTTGCGGCGGAAGCGCAGGAAATCGCAGGAAATCCAGACGCCAGCCTTCTGCCACGCGCCGCGGAGTTTGGGCGAGCCGACCCGAGGATCGACGCACCGCTCAAGGTGCTCGACATACTCGCCGCCGACTAGCGCCGGTCCGTCGCTCCAGCGCACGGGCGCATGACGGGATGGGCGTACAGCGTCAAGGGCCGGCTGTCCTTCCCTGTCTGCGTCGGTACAGCCACAACGACACCACCGCAAGCACGAGTACGCACAACAACGCGAACGCACCGCCACGGAGGTAGTGCTCGAGCCGCGGCAACTCGTGCCCGAACGAATAGCCAAGCGCCGCGAAGGTCGTCGCCCACAGCAATCCTCCGACAGCGTTGCAGATCTCGAATACGCCGAACGACATTCCAGCCGCTCCGGCAACGATGCCCACGATCATCCGGAGGATCGCCACGAACCGCGCAATGATGACCGTCCTGGCACCATTTCGCTCGAAGAATCCGTGCGCCGTCGCCAAACGTTCGGTGGTCATCCCGACCCAGTGACCATGCCGATGGAGCAACGCCATGCCACCGAAACGACCGATCCAGTAGCCGCCGGTCCCGCCAGCAATGGTCCCGATCCATGCTGCCAGCACCACTGTCACGATACTCAGATCGCCTTCAGCAGCGAGTGCCGCCGCGGTAAGGAGCACGATCTCTCCAGGGAGTGGGAATCCCATCCCTTCGAGCGTGATGAAGCCCACAACGGCAGCTTCGCCGTATGTGCGAACGAGATCAGTAACGGTCAGGACGTACTCTCGGCGAACGCATGCACGGAGTCAGGCATCATTGCGGAAATCAATGCACGGCGCATGCCTCGCCGCAAGAGACGGACTTGTGACGCGCCCTCAGGCCACGAATACGGCCTGCGCATTCGCGCGCAGTCTTTGTTCCGCGATTTCAGCGTCGTCGCGCCGTACGTGCAGCGACGTCGGGATGTCGGGAATACGCACGAGCCTCTCGGTAAGTCCGAATGCCGTTTCCGTAGCACCGAGAAACAGATAGCCGCCCGGGGTCAGCGCCGATGAAAGGCGATCCAGCACATCCTTCTTCGTCATCGTGTCGAAGTAGATCAGCACGTTCCTGCACAGCACGATGTCGAATTGCCCGAGTGATCTGAACGATTCGAGCAGATTCAACTCCTTGAACGAGACCCGCTTGCGAATGTCGTCGGAGAGACGGAACCCATCAGCAGTGCTCGTGAAGAACTGCCGGAGATAGCGGTCGGGAAGGCCGCGCTGCACTTCGATCTGGGTGAACAGGCCGCGGCGTGCGCGGTTCAGGGCCTGCGAGGAGAAATCGGTCGCGATCAGATCTATCCGAACCCCGGCCAGCTGCACGCCCATTTCCGCGATCAACATCGCTATCGAATAAGCTTCCTGGCCGGTCGACGCAGCCGAGCTCCAGATGCGCAGGGCGCGGCCACCGCGCCGGCAACGCTCGGCCACTTCCGGCAGAATGGTCGTGCGCATTATCTCGAACGGAACCGTGTCTCTGAAAAAGAACGTTTCGCCGGTCGCCATCGCGTCGCACACGGCCTTGATCAACTCCTGATGCGGACCCGCGCGCAGGATCACGATCAGTTCGTTTACCGACCCGAATCCGTACGCTTTCGCCACGGCCGGGAGCCGGCTCTCCAGCAGATATTCCTTACCGGGCCCAAGAGCCAACCCGCTCTTGGTGCGCAACAGTGTGCTGATGTACGAATAATCTTCTGGACTGATCACGACCGGACGGGACAGAGAGAAGCAACGTGCGTTGAGATGGACCTCAGCGGGAGAATCGAACAGGGAATTCCGGACGCGACAACACTCCCGGGCATCCCCCAGACCACACTCGTCGTCTCGTCCTGCACGATTACCCGACCACCCGACGCGGCAACCGCCTGACAACCCCGACGACCATCATCGCCCATGCCGGTGAGTACCACCGCGAGCACCCCGTTCGGGAACGCCTGAGCGGCTGTTCGGAACATGGGATCGGCTGCGGGGCGGCAATGGTGTTCCGGCGGGTCGCTGGTGATGTGCAGCACCGGACTGCGCGTGAGGCCTCCACCGATCACCGTCAGGTGATGATCCCCGGGAGCGACGTATATGCGTCCCGGCTGGAGCGCTTCACCGTCGTGCGCCTCATCGCACGGGAGACTGCTCTCTCGCGCGAGACGTTGGGCGAACATGGTGGTGAAGATCGGGGGCATGTGTTGCGTGACGAGCACCGGCAACGGGAAGTCACGCGGAAGACCGGACACCACTATCGCGAGCGCGTTGGGGCCGCCCGTGCTTGCCGCGAGCGCGAGCACCTGCGGCTCGAAATCACCGCTGGGAGGCTGAACGTGGCGCGTTCCGTTTGTCGGTGGCGCGGCACCCGCTGTTCCAGATCCTGCAACTGCGCGAATCTTCGCAATCACCTGCGTCGCCGCCGCCTCGACGCCAAAAATGCCGCCGCCGCGCGTCGAGGGTTTGTACACATAGTCCACCGCGCCAAGGGCGAGCGCGCGCATGGTGACCTTCGCGCTCTCTTGCGTCAGCGAGCTGGTTACGAGTACACGAACGCGTGGATGTCGCTGCACGATCAGCGGAAGCGCGGTAAGGCCGTCCATCACCGGCATCTCGATGTCCAGCAGGACGACGTCTATCTCCTGCAGTCGCAAGGCGTCGAGCGCGTCCCTCCCGTTCATCGCGGTAGTCGCCACTCGCATGTCGTCCTGCTCATCCACAATCCGGCCAAGCACACCGCGCACGACGGCTGAGTCATCCACGATCAGTACGCGAATTGGCTGGATGCCGGAACTCGTCACGGCGACACCGGAATTTGAGATGTTGTTTCTCGTCTAGATACCAGCGCGCAGCTTGCCGAGGAAGCTCTCCACGGCCCCGCAGAGCCGAACCGCCTCGGCGTTCAGCGCCGCGGCAGAACCGTTGAGACCCTCGGCGGTATGTCCGGATTCACCGGCAGCGACGGTGACACCGGCGATGTTGAGCGTCACGTCCGCGGTTCCGCGCGCAGCTTCCGTTACGTTCCGGGAAATCTCGCCGGTGGCGGCGTTCTGCTCTTCCACTGCAGCCGCGATCGTCCCCGAGATCTGGTTGATCGTGCCGATGACGCCGGAGATGTCGCCGATGTCGCGAACGGCGCGCGTAGCGTCATCCTGAACGCTCGCGATCTTGCGCTCTATCTCTTCGGTCGCGCGTGCGGTCTGGCGAGCAAGCTCCTTCACCTCGTTGGCAACGACGGCGAATCCCTTGCCTGCCTCGCCAGCGCGGGCAGCCTCGATAGTTGCGTTCAACGCAAGCAGATTGGTCTGCTGCGCGATGGACGTGATGACCTTGATGACCTGACCGATCTCCTTGCTGCTCTGGCCCAGCTGCACCATCGTGCTGCTCGCGCTGGACGCCTGGCGTACGGCGTGCTGTGCGACGGTGGACGCTTCCTGCACCAGTCCCGCGATCTCGCGAACGCTCGCGGAGAGTTGCTCTGCCGAGCTTGCAACAGTCTGCACGTTCCGCGTTGCCTGTTCGGACGATGCAGCGACGGCCTGGGCCTGACACGCAGTCTCTTCCGCCGAAGCAGCCATTCCCTGGGCACTGGCTTCCACGTCCGCGGCCGAGACGGTGACCATCTGTACCACGCTCTTGACGTCGCGCTCGAATTCATTCGCGAGCGCCACCTGCTCGGCGGCACCGCTGACCATGCGCGACACATCGCGCAACATCGTGAGGCGACGCTCGGACGGACGCAATTCATCCGCCGAGATGAATTCCATGATGCCGATCACGCGACCCTTGACGATGACGGGGAAGGCGACTCCACTGCGAACGTTCGCGCGTCGCGCCATCGGCGAGCGAATTGAATCACCCTGATCCGCCAGATCGGGAACGAATACCAGGTCATGGCTTGCCCATGCGCGGCCGGCCAACCCCTCACCCTGCTCGAATGTGCAATCACGAGTGGCACGCCGGAAATCCTCGTCGACCGAGCCCGACTCGACACAATAACGCAACCTGTTTGCGGAACTGTCGATCACCCAGTAAGTGCCGTAGGCCCACTTGAACGAGCTCCGGACGAGCTCGAGCGCAACCTTTGCGATGTCGTCGACCGAGTTGCGTCCCGCATTGGCACGCAGAACGGTGACGAGTACTTCCATGTCCTCTTCCGCTTCGAGCCGGGTCGCGCGCTCGCGCATGCGCTCGAGCGCAGACGACACGAGCTCGGCGACGCGACGGAGCACGTCTATGCGCTCGTCGGAAAGTGCGAGCGGCTCCATGACGAAGAAGTCGAGCGCTCCAACGACCTCGCCACCTACCGATAACGGAAGCGCGATCGCAGCAGTGCATCCCGCAGTCTGCGCGACTTCACCGCGGCGATCCTGCAGATACTGCAGATCGTCGACGATGAAGACGTCGCGATAACGCCACGCCTTTCCGACCAGACCGTCTGCTTCTGCATAGAC
>DATNCZ010000181.1:0-2724 GCA_035553335.1 Gemmatimonadaceae bacterium | reverse complement strand
CTGAGCGATCCCAACACTGACGCGACCACCGCGTTGCAGGACTTGTCGGCGCTGATGCGGGAATCGGGCGTACCGATCATAGTTACGGACGCGCGTGGCTCCGTCACCGCATCCGCGAACTTGCCGAAGGACATTCTGGGCAGCAACGCGCGGATCGCGCAGTATGCGCGCGAGCTTGCGCGTGAGAACAGACCGGTTGTCGAGCCCGGGGTCGGGACGGTGTATTTCGGCAACACGCGACTGGTGGAAGGGCTTCGAATAATTCCGGCGTTGCAGGCGCTGCTGATCGCAATGTTCCTGACCGCGGGGATATACGCATTGCGAACCCGTGGCCGAGCCGACCGGGAGCAGATCTGGGCGGGAATGGCGCGGGAATCAGCACACCAGCTCGGCACGCCGCTTTCGAGCATGAGCGGATGGATCGAGCTGTTGCGCGATCACGACTCGGGCGACCCGGTGATGGCGCACGCGCTCGCTCACATGGATGGCGACCTGGAGCGATTGCGACGCGTCGCGTTCCGCTTCGAGCGGATCGGCCGTCCGCCGCGCCGCGAAAAGGTGGACGTGGGCGACGTCGTGGAGCGTGTGGCGACGTACTTTCGCGCCCGGGTGCCAACGCTTGCAAAGGCTGTTACGATACGATCTGTGCGCCGCGGCGGATCGCTTGTCGTGGACGGAGATCCGGTTCTGCTCGAATGGGCTATCGAGTCGCTGGCCAAGAACGCGATCGACGCACTCGCCGGACGTGGCGGACGTGTTACACTATCTGTACAGGAACTGCCGGAAGGACGAGTCCGCGTCAGAGTGAAGGACAATGGACCGGGCGTTCCGCGCGAGTTGAGGAAGCGAATCTTCGACGCTGGATTTTCCACCAAGGAGAAGGGGTGGGGAATCGGGCTGTCCCTCGCCAGGCGCATCGTCACCGAAGGACATGATGGTCGGCTGCTGCTGCAATCCGGCACGCGTGGCGCGACGTTTGACATAATTCTGGATCATGAATCGACAAGTTGATACCGAGCCCCTCGCCGGACTGAACACGGCCCAGCGAGAGGCGGTGCTGCATTTTGAAGGACCGATGCTCGTCCTCGCCGGAGCCGGCTCCGGAAAGACGCGCGTGCTCACCACGCGCATAGCGCGGCTGGTCGAGCATCATGGGGTTGATCCGTCACGGATCCTCGCCGTGACGTTCACGAACAAGGCCGCCGGCGAGATGCGCGACCGAATTGCGCGCCTGCTCGGTTACGAGCCCAAGGGCATGTGGTGCGGAACGTTCCACGCCATCGGTGCGCGTCTATTGAGATCCCACGCGGCGGCAGTCGGGCGAGCGCCGAACTTCACGATCTACGACGAAGACGACAACATCGCCGTCATCAAGCGCGTGATGGAAGGTGCCGGAATCTCGACAAAGGCTTGGTCGGCAAAAGTCGTAGCGTCGCTCATTTCAGATGCAAAGAACGCGCTCGTCACTCCGGAGGAGTACGCGTCGCTGGCAATGGATCCCGTGTCGCGCAATGCGTCGGTCGTGTACCGCAATCTCGAAACGGCACTGCGGAACGCAAACGCGGTGACATTCGACGATCTGCTGACGCTGCCCGTGGAACTGCTGTCACGCGACGAATCGCTCCGGCGCCGCCTCAGCGAACGGTTCCAGTTCATTCTCGTCGACGAGTATCAGGACACCAACCGCGCCCAGTATCAGTTCATCAAGCTGCTGGGCGGAGAGCACTCCAATGTCGTCGTGGTCGGTGACGACGATCAGTCGATTTATGGATGGCGTGGCGCGGACATCCGGAACATCCTGGACTTCGAGCGCGAGTTTCCCGACGCGCGCGTAGTGCGCCTGGAGGAGAATTATCGCTCGACGCCCAACATCCTCGAAGTCGCCAACGCTGCCATCAGCGCCAACGTTGGACGGAAGGGCAAGACATTGCGGGCTACGCGGCCGGCGGGCGAGCGCGCGACCGTCACGGCTACACTCGACGATCGCGATGAAGCAGACTGGGTAGTCGAGGAAATCATGTCGCGCATGTCGTCCGAGAATCGCACGGCACGCGATTTCGCAATTCTGTACCGCACCAATGCCCAGAGCCGCACTCTCGAGGATGCGCTGCGTAACCATGCGTTGCCGTACCGACTCGTCGGTGCGGTCCGGTTCTACGATCGGCGCGAGATCCGCGACCTCATGGCGTACCTCAAGCTCATTGCCAACCCGTCGGACAACGAAGCATTCCGGCGCGCGGTTGCGGTGCCAAAACGCGGTCTCGGTGACACCACAATAGAAACGCTGGCGGGCATCGCGCAGGGAGCGGGTGTATCGATGCTCCAGGCTGCGTCCGATCCCGACCTGTTGATGGCATTACGCCCTGCTGCGCGTTCAGGACTCGCTGCTTTCGCGGATCTGATCGGCCGCTTTCGTGACATGGCGCGCGAGGCAAGTGTGGATGAACTGCTGCGCGATCTCGTCGAGGCTCTGCGCTTTGGCGATTACCTGCGTGCGGACAGTCCGGAACAGGCGCGCGACCGTATCGAGAACGTGACTGCACTCATCGATGGCGCGGCAGAGACTGTAATAGACGAAGGCGGTGAAGTCGGTCTCACGCCGCTCGATCACTTCCTGCAGCGGGCGATGCTCGTCGCTGGCACGGACCAGTTGGATCCATCCGCCGAGGCCGTGACGTTGATGACGATGCACAACGCCAAGGGTCTGGAATATCCCGTCGTGTT
>DATNCZ010000180.1:0-3938 GCA_035553335.1 Gemmatimonadaceae bacterium | reverse complement strand
AACAAGCGTCAGACTGCGGTGCGGTTTCCTGTAATCAGACGAACGATCCAGACCAGTATCACCGCGCCGATTATGGCGACGATTATCGACCAGATGATACCGCCACCCATTCCAACGCCGAGCGCCGTCATTATCCAACCGCCGATTACACCGCCGATGATACCGAGAACAATGTCCATGATCGGGCCATAACCGGAGCCCTTCATGATGCGCCCGGTTGCCCAGCCGGCGATGAGCCCCACGATGATCCACCAAATCCACGACATGTTACAAGTCTCCGTTCGTAGCTGTGGCCGGGCCCATACTCAAGACACGACAGGTCCCGTTGACCATGGGTGGAGCAAGACGCGCGCCGTTGCGAGGCGCATTCGGATTTGCTACGGCAAACGTTTCTCGATCTTTACGCCTGTGTGCAAGCCACTGAGGATCGCGACTCTTCCGCGAGCACCCGCCGCCATCGTGGTACCACCAGTTCCCGCCATTACGACATTGAGCGATAACGAGTCGAGGCGCGACCAGGTGACGCCGGAATCGAGGGAGAACGATGTTCCTTCGGTCCCGACGGCGATCAACTGTTTGCCGGTTTTTCGTGCGTCGAGGTAAGCCACTCCGGACAGAAAGCCAGTCGACGGTTGAGGCGCAGCGGCTATCCACGTCGAACCACCGTCGTCGCTGCGTGCGACCGTCACGGCAGAAGCATCCGGCTTGGCGTAGTTGCCGCCGACCGCAACGAGATGACGCGTGTCACGGCAGGCGAGCGAAAAGATTCCGGCTGCTGCGACACCCGCCTTGATCGGCGTTTCCACGACCGACCAGTTCCGGCCTCCGTCAGAAGAGTGGAAGACGCGCGACGACGCCGCGCCCCCCGTGCCCAGCCATGCGTCCCTGGGTCCGCATGTGACCAGCGAGGTCCCGCTTGCCGCGAACGCCCCTTCTCCGGGGAGCGCTGGCGGGAGTCCCGCGTCCGGAATACGAGACCAGTGCCGGCCGCCGTCCTCCGTTTCGAGAATCACGAAGCGGCCGTTCATCGGATCGCCGACCGCCAGCCCATGTTGCGAATCGAAGAAGGCCATGCCGTCGAGAAAGGCACCCTTGCTCTCGTCACGGTACTGGAGCGTCCAGGTCCTGCCGCGATCGATGGTCCGGTAGATGAGCGCGGTGTCCTGGGCCGACACCATCAGCAGCGCAGTATCGAGTGAGAATGCGTGGACGGCGCGAAAATCGAACGACCGCGCCGCTGCAACGTTGCCTGGATGCCAGCTTCGCCCGGCATCGTTGCTCCACGCAAACGTCGCTTTGGTGCCGCTGATCCAGACGACGTTGCTGTCGACGATACTCATGCCGCGAAACGAGGCGTCGGTCCCGGGATTCCGGGTGCTCCACTGAGCCTGAGCAGCCGAAGCGGCGACAAGCGAGAACGCTATCGCGAGCGCGATCGAGCGGGTGATCGCAGCAAATCGGTGCGACCAGACGATGGTAAGCGATGGCCATGGAATCATACGGAATAATCTACGACCGGCCCCCGCCGCATCGTTTCGCTTTCGGTATCCATTCGGTATACTTCCATTCATGCCAGGGCTCAGGAGCGGAGGACGGCAGCTTCCGCTGTTTCCACCGGATGTCGAACGCTCGTTCGAACTATTACCGGCGTTGGGGGAGCAGGGCGACATACGGTATTTCGCCACGCGGGCGCGGTCCGTTCTCAACGCTCCCGAAGCGACCGGGATGAACTTCTGGTCGGTGAATCCTTACGTCGGCTGCGCGTTCGGCTGCACCTACTGCTACGCCAGGTACGCGCACCGTTACGTGATGGAGCGCGCGGCGGACCACGATCGTCTGGAAGACGGGCTCTCCGACGATTTCGAGAGCATGGCTCCCTGGCTGGCGTTCGAGCGGAGAATCTTCGTCAAGCGGGACGCACCGGAGATTCTTGCACGCGCGCTCCGCACGGGTGGCGAGCGCTATCTCGGTCTCATCAACGGCGACACGATACTCATCGGCTCGGCGACCGACCCGTATCAGCCGGCGGAGCGGCGCTTTCGCGTGACACGCCGGATTCTCGAAGTACTGGCAGAGCACCCCGGCCTCGACATAGTGATCATCAGCAAGAGTCCGTTGATCACACGCGACGTGGATCTGCTCAGGCGTATTGCGCGGCACTCACGCATTCACGTTCAGATCTCGCTCATCACGGTCGATCGTGAGCTCGCGCGACGGATCGAGCCGCGTTCGCCGACTCCGGATTCACGACTGCGCGCGATTGCGCGTCTGCGCGACGCGGGGATCGAGACGGGGGTGAACTGCATGCCGGTTCTTCCCGGCATCACCGACGATCCGGCCGCCCTGGATGAGCTCGTGCGTCGCGTCGCCGAGGCCGGAGCGGTTCGGATCGGCGCATGCGCACTGAGACTCGACCGGAGCGCGCGGCTGCGCTATCTGCCGTTCATCGAGCAGGAGTTCCCCGAGCTGGCTGCGCGTTATCACGCGAGCTACTCCCACGGCCGGAATGTGGGAGACAAGTATCGTGAGGGATTGGCCGAGCACTTCGCCGTGCTGCGCGCGAAATACGGCATCGGCGACGGCACTCGATACTGAGAATCCCGAGAATCAGGCGCGCTCGAGTCCCACGAGCGTCGACACGTTGTCCCTCGGGATGTAGCAATGCAGTCCGCAGGGGACGAGACCGGCGTCACGAATGATACGCCGATACGACGCACGCGATTCGGCATGCCAGCCTTCGGTGTCGCCTTCGACTTCGTCCTCCGACGCGAATATTTCCAGGTATGCGAGGCCCGCGGTACGGTCGGCGATGTTGCGAATCGCGCGTATCATTACATCACGCGGCAGATAGTTGATGACGCTGCAACACACAACCATGTCGAAGCTGCGATCGGGGACGAGTCGCGGCAGATCGTCCACGGTTCCCTGCACTATGTTGCGACGCTTTCCGAAACGACGCACTGCATATTCGCTCGGATCGACGCCCTGATATCGTAGCGACGGACGAAGTGTTCTGAGTACCGGTTGCCAGCGTCCCTCACCTGCGCCGACATCCAGCACCGACCGTACCGGATGCGCGAGCACGTACTCCGTGGCGGCGACGGCGAAGTTGATCAGTCGCCTGAGATCGGCTGTCGTTCCCACACGATGGCTGGGGTGGCGGTACCACTTGTCGAAGTAGCCGCTGTCAAAACGCTTCTGTTTGGTCACGATGTGGGATAAGTCGAACGTGAGGCGGACGGACGTAGCAGGGGATCAGTCGTCGGCATTGCTGCGGCGCACGCGTTTCTTCTCGGACAGCTTGCGTTTGTCGTCGAGCCGCGCCTGCTTGGCCGCGCGGCTGGGCCGCGTCTTCTTACGCGCCCTGGGAATGACGAGCGCGCGCCGCACCACGTCGGCAAGGCGCGTTTCGGCCAGCTCGCGATTCTGCCGTTGGCTGCGCGTATCGCTTGCTACCACGCGGAGTTCACCCTCGTCACTCAAGCGCGAAGCGAGGCGCGTGATGAGGCGAGCACGATCGTCATCGCTCAACGCCTGCGAAGCGGTGACGTTCCACGTGATCTCGACGCGCGTTGATGTCTTGTTGACGTGCTGGCCGCCCGCGCCCGATGCTCGTGTCGCACGGACGCCGAGCTCGGCGCGCGGGATCGCGAGCCTGTCATTCACACGCAGCGCGCGCTCGTCCTCGCCGTCAGCAGCGGAAGATCTTGTCGCCATCGAAGCGGCCGTTCTCGATGAATATGCCGGACGTGTATCGGCCAGCAACGATGCTACCAGCCATGTATATGCCGGGCACGTTGGTCTCGAGCGTGTCGGGATTCACAGACGCACGTTCGGTATCAGGCTCCAGCTCGATACCAAGCCGCCGAAAGAGCGCGAAGTCCGCGCGAAATCCCGTAAGTGCGTACACACGATCCGCGTGCAGTGTCTCCTCCAAT
>DATNCZ010000179.1:0-7584 GCA_035553335.1 Gemmatimonadaceae bacterium | reverse complement strand
GCCCGCGTCACGCCGTCGGCGATCACCGTTGGACTCGTCGCCGTGTCGGTAACAGACCCACTCGGCACGCTGAGCGGCACCGACAATCAATTCGCATTCACTACCACACGTTACCAGCGGCAGCCACTCGTGATTACCGGCCCGGGCGCCGGACCCGCAGTCACCGCTGCCGGCGTACTCAACGACATCTTCCGGCTCGCTACTGAACGCGGTGCGCTACGCGTCAAACGAGCACACTCGCAAAGCGTGCCAACTCTGGCGCCGCGCTTTACAACACCCGCACCCAGATATTCCTGAAGCTGATGGGCGCACTCCGGTCTCCATGCGCCTGCAGTAGAATCGGAGCAGGCCCGTGCTGCCTGTATTCCGGATACCCCGTATTCTTCGTCACACCTTTGAGTGAGACGTGGTTCTGCACCAGCACGCCATTGTGAAACGCCGTTACATAAGCAGGAGTCGCGAGTGACCCGTCGCTCTTGAACGTCGGCGCCGTCCAGACTACATCGTACGTCTGCCATTCACCCGGCTTCCGTGCGGCGTTCACCAGCGGCGGGTATTGCTTGTAGATGCTTCCAGCCTGTCCGTTGACGTACGTCTTGTTGTTGTACGAGTCCATGATCTGCAGCTCGTACCCGCCGACGGGAGTGATGGCCAGAAAGACCCCGCTGTTGCCGCGATCCTGACCCGTCCCTGTTATTCCAACAGGGATGCGCCATTCGATGTGCAGCTGATAGTTGCCGAAGCTTCGCCTGGTCTGGATGTCACCCGATGGTTTGTTCACGGTGACGATCCCGTTCGCAACGTCCCACTTGGCCGCCGAGCTGTCGCGCGCGCTGATCCACTGATCCAGATTCCTGCCGTCGAACAACACTATCGCATCCGACGGCGGCGACGCGTTCGACGCGCCCGGCGTCACGATCCGCGGCTCCGGCCCCCACACCTCCGTGTCAGCCGGCTTCGGCTGAGCCACAGTCGTTTGCGCCGCGAGCGGTCCCGCACCGCAAACGACCATCATCGCAAAGAACTCGATCCGCAATCTCACCTCCCCCTGATTGTATCCCACCCGACGCCCCACCACGCGCCGCATTGCCGGTCCTGCGTAAGGCGCGGATGCATCCGCGCCCTGCCCCCTCCACGCGCTATCGTACTCCGATCTACTGCAACCCTCCCAGCGTCGGATACGAAACAAACCGCGCCGCAATCGAGCCGATCACTACGAAAATCACGATCGCGCAGATTATTACCACTACGGTGTAACCCATCGCCTTCTCTGCCGGTGACTTCATCAAAATCGGAAGCCCGACGTACAGCAGGTACAGGCCGTACAAACCCAGCAGCCCGAAAATACGCAGCCCTGGAATGAGCGCGAAGATTCCCGCCAGCCAGCTCGCCGTGCACGAGTACGCCGCAACCTTCAACGCCTGGATCTGATTCTTCTCTCCCGCGAACGTCGGCGCGAGAGCGTCGATTATCAGCGCGAGCACATAGATGCCGGCCAGTCCGAGTATGTATTGAGTTATCGCGCTCGTGAGTGCCGAGCCTAGCGGAACGCGATACGTACCGAGTAACGGAAGAGTGACTCCGAACATGCTCAGCCCGATCACCGATGCGATCGGCGGAATGGCTGACAGCGGGATGATGTAGCCTGTGTACAGTTGACTCACGGTGGTCGACTCACCGTCTATCACATGCCACTCCGACTTCGGCTGCATGATGATGCCCTTCACACGCGCGACAAGCCCAGTTGGCCCCTGAGCGTCCAGCGAATCCCCGACAGTGGACATTGAATCCCCCCGGTTGATTGAATGGAAGAAGCTAGGGAGAGTTTACCATCCAGGGCGCACGGCGCAAGCTCGCCTTGCGGAGTATCCGTGCACCGGACCATGACATCGGCAGGCAACGTTTCTCCGCTCGAAACTGACACATAATCAAGGAGAGCGGCGTCGACCATCGGCGCCCGAAGCCTACAGGAGCGACACAATGGTATTCGACATTCTTGCCGGTGCGGTCATCGTGGGCGTCGGCGGCTGGGCCTGGAATCGTCTGGTCCGCCACTGGGCGTCCACCGGAAAGCGATTCTAGCCGCCGACTTTCTCGACCCAATCGAACCGAGGGGTCAGTCCCTACGGCTTCGTCGCAGTCGTTTCGACCACCATCGGGTTCCAGCACACAGCTGCCGCGGACCCATTCATCTGACAGAACCTTCCCGTCCGGCCATCGACCACCGAAAAGTGCTCGGGGCCGGCGGAATACCGGTGGTCGCGCGCAGGACCGATGAGATAAAACGTCGCGTCCAGGCTCAGGACGATCAGGCAGACAGCGACGACGATCTGTAACCAGCGAGGTATTTGCATGGCCGCAAAATGCGGTCATCGGCCCGGGTTGGCCAGTGTCGGCAGCGAGTCCGGCAGCGGCACCGGAAAGCAGAAAGGGGCGCGCATCTCTCGATGCGCGCCCCTTTTCTCAGCACACTTCAGTGCGCTGATCCAGCCATTGTTACTTCTGCTTCTTGCGGCGGATCATCGGTACGAGGCCGACGAGGCCCGTTCCGAGAAGAGCCATCGAGCTCGGCTCAGGCGTCACGACATAACCCTGAAGCGTGGTCTGACCACCCTGGCTCGGAGGAACGAGGGTATAGCCCGGGCCCGCTGGGGTCGAGCTCTGTGTGAACAGAGTGTAGGTCGAGATGCCAGCATTGAACGACAGCGGACCAGTCGGAACCCAGTATGCCTGGCTGCCGTTCGAGAACAGCGTGCCGCTCACAGCGCCGGCAAACGTGCCAGTGCCGTTCGACGGCGAGGTCTGGGTCACAGTCAAGGTGAAGTCCGTCGAGAACGGCGATCCGCTCGAAGTCGTCGGCGTACCGGACGTAAGGAAATCACCGAAGTGAATGCCGCTTGGCGTCGGAAACACGGTCGTGCTGCCGAGCGCGCTGTACGTGATCGTCATGCCGTTGCTGGTCACGGTGTTCGTTCCGCTCGAGCTGAACACGCCCGTCGTGAAGTACGTCACCTGAGCCTGCGAGGCCGCTGGAAGCGCCAACGCCGCTGCAACACCGGCGATAGCAGTCAACCGTCGAGAAATCTTCATACTCTGTACTCCTCCAAAATAATGTTTACCCACTCGACGGTGACCCTAGGAGCTGGATGCAGCGCCGCAATCGCGCCCGTCGACACCCTGCGACAGGCATGCTGATTGGCAGAATCCATGCCCCGCGCTGCCGCCCGGCCATAACGCCTCAAACATTCGAATGGCGACCGTCGAATATGTGATCTTCTCCCATGAAAAAGTGAGCAACATCACACCTGCACCGACCAGCGGCATCGCACCATTTTCGTTCGAACCGGACGATTCCGGACCAATCCTTGTGTTGCATTCGCCCCACATGTGTTGGATTCATTGCGCGGCCGCATCCCGGCGCGCTGGTAGCGACCGCGCTACCCATACATACCTTGCACTCCATACCGGTATCGTTGTTGCGACTGCCGTTTGCCGCCGATACTCCAAACGGTACTGAATCTCCAACCCATCGCTGGTGCATCGCGCTGGCCAGGTCCCTGCTACTCTTTCTAAGACACTATGTCCCATTCTGTACTCGTCACCGGCGGCGCCGGCTTTATCGGCTCTCACGTCGTCCGGCGATTCGTCGAGCATGGCTCTTCCGTAACCGTCCTCGATGACCTGTCCTCCGGCAAGCTCGCCAATCTCCCCGAAGGCGTCACTTTCGTCGAAGATGACATCAGATCGCCCTCCGCCGCACGCCTCGTGCGCGACGGCGCGTTCGACGTCATCTGCCACCTCGCGGCTCAGATCGACGTCCGAAAGAGTGTCGAGGACCCCGCCTACGATGTAGCTGTGAACATAGGCGGCTCGCTCAACCTGCTCGAGGCCATGCGCCAGAGCGGCAAGAAGACGACCCGCTTCATCTTTTCATCCACCGGCGGCGCCCTCTACGGCGACGTCGAGGTGCTGCCCACCCCGGAGAACTTCCCGAAGGACCCCCAGTCCCCCTACGGCAACGCCAAGCTTTCCGTGGAATTGTACCTCGGCTACTATGCACGAGTGCACGGTCTCGATACGGTGGCGCTTCGCTACGGCAATGTCTACGGCCCGCGCCAGGATTCACATGGCGAGGCTGGCGTCGTCGCGATCTTCTGCGAGCGAGTCCTAGCTGGACGGAAGCTGACAGTCTTTGGCGATGGAAAGCAGACGCGCGATTACGTCTACGTCGCCGACGTCGCGAACGCCAACTTCCTCGCCGCCACGCGACAGTTGCCGCCAGCCGGCCCTCTCGATTCACGCTCGTTCAACATCGGAACCGGTGTGGAGACGACCGTGATCGAGCTCGCCGAGCTGATCCACGAGGCGTCCGGTGCCAACCCGGTGATCGAACACGCGCCCGAGCGCGCGGGCGAGGTTCGCCGCTCGGTCCTCCTCGCTTCGAGAGCGAAGGAAGTCCTCGGCTGGACTCCGCGCATGTCAATTGCAGACGGTATAGCCGAAACGTTCAGGTGGTTCGCGGACGAGCGCGACAGCGTCGCAAGCACCACATGACCGCCTAGGAGAAACGTGGCAACCGAGCACGTCTTCACTGTAGACGTCGAAGACTATTTTCAGGTCTACGCATTCGAGGGCATCGTCGATCGCGCCGCGTGGGATGGCTATCCGTCACGCGTCGCGCGCAATACCGACGTGCTCCTCGACCTGCTCGCGCGTCATGGCGCTCACGGCACCTTCTTCACACTCGGCTGGGTCGCCGACAAGCACCCCGAGATAGTTCGCAGAATCGCCGACGCCGGTCACGAGATCGCCTCCCACGGATGGTGGCATCGCAAGGTGACCAGCCTCACACCCGCGCAGTTCCGCGAGGACGCGCATGCATCACGCGCCATCCTCGAGCAGGTTAGCGGACGCCCGGTCGTCGGCTATCGCGCGCCGAGCTTCTCGATCACACCCGGGAACGAATGGGCATTCGATCTGCTGCTGGAAACGGGTTATCGATACGACTCCAGTCTCTTCCCGATCAACCGGTCGAACTACGGCTATCCAGCCACACCGCCGCTGCCGCATCTCATCCATCGCAGCGCCGGCGATCTCATGGAATTTCCCCTCACCACCACGCGTGTCCTCGGAAAGCGCATTCCTGCCGCGGGCGGTGGATACCTCCGGCACTTTCCGTACGGCATAATCCGCCAGGCGTTCAACGAAAAGGACCGCTCCGGAATCCCCGGCGTGTTCTACATTCATCCCTGGGAAATCGATTGCGAACAGCCGCGCATGCCAGTCTCGTGGCTGACCACCGTCCGTCATTACCGGAACATTCACAAAGTGCTTCCCAGACTCGAGCGCCTGCTCGGCGAATTCAAATTCACGTCGATCGCGCAACGACTCGCCGGTGACGGCAAGTGGTTTCGTGCAACCGCACCGCTGCCCGACGTGTCACCACACGCCGTAGCCCGGATTTGACACTGCGCGTCGAGCGCTACACCGGATCGCCCGAGCGCTGGAATGAGTTCGTCCGGTCACAAAATGGCTGGACCCACTTCCACCTGCACGGCTGGCGCAACGTCATGCAGCACGCAATGGGGCACGACACCCCGTATCTCGTCGCGATCGACGATGCAGCGCACGATGACCAGATCGTCGGCGTACTGCCGCTGGTTCGTGTGAAGAGCGCGCTGTTCGGACACTTCCTGGTCTCGGTCCCCTTCCTCAACTACGGTGGCCCGCTCGGATCGCCGTCCGCGATAACCGCGCTGGCAGCCCACGCGGCGAAGATGGCGACCGACGATGGCGCGACGGTACTCGAGCTGCGCAGCCGCCACGACGTCGGCACAATTCCGGACTTTTCCGTGTCGCATCGCAAGATCACCGTCCTGCTCGACAGCAGCGGCGGCTCCGAGGCGTTGTGGAAGCGGTTGAGCTCCAAATTGCGCAGTCAGATCCGGAGACCGCAGAAGGAAGGCGTCACCGTGCGCATCGGCGTGGATCAGCTGCGTCCCTTCTACGACGTCTTCGCGCACCACATGCGCGACCTCGGCACCCCGGTAATGCCGCGCAGGTTCTTCGAGGAGATAGCGCACGAATTCGGCGACGACGCCCTCTTCGCCGTTGCGTATCACAACGACAAACCGATCGCGTGCGGCGCAGGCTTGACGTGGGGCACGGGCGACGCCAGTGAATTCGAGATCACATGGGCATCGGCGTTGCGTGCGTACAACCGCATGTCGCCCAACATGCTGGTGTACTGGGAGATGATGAAACACGTCGCCGATCGCGGCGTCGCCACCTTCAACTTCGGCCGCTGCACGCCCGGCGGGAACACCCACAAGTTCAAGACACAGTGGGGCACGGTCGATCAGCCGCTCTGGTGGTACGAGCGCAGAGCGGCCGGCGCCGCAACGCCGTCCGAAGGACACGGAGCAGCAGCACGCGGCCCCGAGATCTGGAAGCGACTCCCGCTCCCGCTGGCAAACGTGCTCGGCCCGCGCATCATCCGCTTCATTCCGTAGCAAGCGATGCACATCCGGCGGCAGCTCACCGTTGCGTCACCGCTCAGCGCAGGCAACATCGTCGGCGCGACGCTCGACACCATCGCGCACCGCGATGCGAGCGAGCGCGTGCGCAACGCGATTGCTGTGGAGTTCGGAGCGCGCGACGTCCTGCTCACCGACAGCGGCACATCGGCACTCGTGCTCGCGCTGCGGACGTTCGCAAAGGTTACGATGCCTGTCGCGATGCCCGCGTACGTGTGCGTCGATCTCATAGCGGCCGCGCGACGGGCTGGCGTACGCGTCCGTCTCTTCGACATCGATCCGCACACACTCAGTCCGGACATGGACTCGCTGCAACGCGTGATGAGCGCAGGCGTCAGTGCAATCGTGATCGCGCACCTTTACGGCTTTCCCGCTGACATGCCGACCGTGATGAAGATGGCGCGAGAGGCGGGCGTGCCCGTGATCGAGGATGCCGCCCAGCACGCAGGCGCGACGATCGCGGGAAAGTCTGCCGGGTCGTTCGGCGACGTGACCGTGCTGAGCTTCGGCCGCGGCAAGGGAACCACATCCGGCCGGGGCGGCGCGTTATTGAGTAGTGGCGCCGTCGAGGCCGCAGCGACGCTTTCACCTGGCGAGCTCGATCAGGCTCCGAGCACGGGCGTGCTTCTGACCACCGCCGCGACCTGGGTTCTCGGCCGTCCTTCCTTTTACGGAATACCCGCATCCATACCGTCGCTTCATCTCGGAGAAACCGTGTATCACGACGCTGGCGAGCCGAGCCGAATGTCCCGCGCCGGCATTGCCCTGCTCGAGCGGACCTTCCCGGGGATGCGGCGCGCCGCGCAAGCGCGCCAGGCCAACGCCCTCGTTCTGCGCGACACTGCCGACCAGTCGCGGAACCTGGACACCGTGCGCGCAATAGAGGGCGGTGAATCAGGATACCTGCGCTTTCCCGTTCTCCTTCGCGACGAGCCGCGCGACAACGACGCACTTGGAATCGTGCGCGGGTATCCAAACCCGCTGTCTCTCGAGCCGCAGATACAACCCTGTCTGGTTGCGTCGCGCGAGCCGCTGCACGGCGCGCACG
>DATNCZ010000178.1:0-4484 GCA_035553335.1 Gemmatimonadaceae bacterium | reverse complement strand
TGGTCAACGGGACCTGTCGTGTCTTGAGTATGGGCCCGGCCACAGCTACGAACGGAGACTTGTAACATGTCGTGGATTTGGTGGATCATCGTGGGGCTCATCGCCGGTTGGGCAACCGGGCGAATCATGAAGGGCTCCGGTTATGGCCCGATCATGGACATCGTTCTCGGTATCATCGGCGGTGTAATCGGCGGTTGGATAATGACGGCGCTCGGCGTTGGAATGGGTGGCGGTATCATCTGGTCGATAATCGTCGCCATAATCGGTGCGGTGATACTGGTCTGGATCGTTCGTCTGATTACAGGAAACCGCACCGCAGTCTGACGCTTGTTGTCGTCCGCGAACATGAGGACGACGATTGCATGAAAAAAAAGTCCGGCGCTCGGGTAGGCGCCGGACTTTTTGTGTCTGCACTCCTTGCTACACGAAGAACGACACGATCATCGCGAGAGCGGCAACTCCCATCACTACTGCCGTTGCCCATCCCAGAACGTTGAGCAATCTACCGTTCTTGTAACGCCCCATGATCTTCTCGTTGTTGCACACCATGAGAATGATCACGATCAACGGCGGCGCCAGAACTCCGTTCATCACCGCGGACCAGACCAGCATCTTCATCGCGTTGAACTTGGTCAACGCGAGCACGGTGCCCATTCCCATCGCAATCGCCATCACGCCGTAGAACACGCGCGCACCGTCGGGCTTCTCATCCATGCCGCCCTTGAATGCACCCGCTTCTGCGATGGCGTAAGCCGCCGAACCGGCCAGCACAGGAACACCGAGCATTCCCGTTCCGACGATCCCGAGCGCGAAGACCCAGTACGCAAGTGGCCCCGCGAGAGGGCGCAGCGCGATTGCCGCCTGATCTGCGCTCTGCACGTCGGTAATGCCGGCCTTGTGAAGCGTTGCACCCGCCGTCAGGATTATGAAGAACATTATGACCTGCGACACGACCATCCCCGACTCCGTATCGACAGCTGCGTCTCTCAGCTCGCGTCCTGTGCGGCGCATCTCGCCACGCCTTCTCCGCATCGGAAAGCGCGCCCGCATGTGCTCTTCCTGCTCCGCCACCTGCGAGGCCTGCCAGAAAAAGAGATACGGTGAAATCGTGGTACCGAGAATTGCCACGAACGTCATCAGGTATTCCTTGTCCCATCTTATCGATGGCAGGAACGTTCCCTTCAACACGCCGAGTATGCTCGGGTGGGCGAGCACGGCGGCGATTACGTACGCGAACAATGCGAGTGCGAACCACTTGAGCACGCGCGCCATTGATTCGTACGACGCGAATATCAGCAACGCGAGTATCAGCGCCGCAAACACCGGCACGAGAATGACGCGTGGAATGCCGGTCAGCAATTGCGCCGCCGCTGCCATGCCGCCCAGATCAGCGGCTATGTTCAGCGTGTTTGCCACCACGAGCAGCATGCACGCGAACCAGAGCAGGCTTCGTGAGTAGTGGTCTCGAAGCGCCGTAGCGAGCCCCGACTTGGCGACGACGCCGACCCTGGCGCACATCAGCTGCACCGCGATCATCATTGGCAGCCCGATCAGTGCCGTCCAGAGCAGGCCGTATCCAAATGCTGCTCCGGCCTGCGAGTACGTGGCAATGCCGGATGGATCGTCGTCCGCAGCGCCGGTAACCAGGCCAGGACCCAGCTTTCTGAGGAACGCCTTGGGCCCGGTATTGCGTATCTCGATATTGGGCAGGGTCGTCACGTGGCCCGCCCTGTGCCCGTGCCTGTGTTCAGCTTGCTCTTGCGCCATGGTGTCGGGTTGGGCCGCGACTGCGGCGTTATGCTGTGGAGTTTGTTACGTTGTCCAACCTTTCCGCCTCGACTGCCTGTGCATACGATTAGCTGAATGAACGACAGCGACGCGCCATCCAACCTCTCATCCGACCCTCTCAAGTCGATCGTTGCGGCCAACCAGGGGTCGGATCCGCCGCTTCGACTCCGAAAATATGCCGCGATGAGGCAGACTCCGTTCTCGTTCATGCGCGGAGCGTGCCAGTTGTTCTATGCTTCACTCCCGCAGGTCGAGACGCTCTCCGGCGCGCCTCCGGCCTGGTTGTGCGGCGATCTCCACGTCGAGAACTTCGGGACCTTCAAGGGGGACAATCGCCTCACATATTTCGACGTCACGGACTTCGACGAGAGCGCGCTCGGTCCGTTGACCCTGGATCTCGTCAGGTTCCTCGCGAGCATCCGCGTCGGATCGGACGAATGGGGAGTGTCGCCAGATGATACGGACGCGCTCGTCCAACGCTCGCTCGTCGCATATTCGACCGAGCTATCGCTCGGCAAGCCTTCCTGGATCGAGCGGGAGAGCGCGCGAGGAACGGTCAAGCGTCTGTTCGCGCAAGTCGCCGGCAGGTCCCGCACCGAGCTGCTCGGTCGCTACACCACGCGCAAGGGCAAGCGCCGCCGACTGCTGATCGATGGGCAGCACACGCTTGCCGTAACCGCCGAGGAGCGCGCTGGCATCGAGCACATGATGGACAGCATCGCTGACGCCGCGCGCGACCGCGAATATTTCAGGATAGTCGACGTGGCGCACCGTATCGCCGGAATCGGGAGTATCGCCTATCCACGCTACATCGTGCTTGTCGAAGGGCGTGGCTCACCCGATCGCAACGTGCTGCTCGACGTGAAGCTCGCCCACGCTTCGGCGATCGCAACGCTTCGTGCCCACGGTCAGCCCCCATGGACCGACGAGGCGGATCGGATAGCCTCGGTCCAGCGTCACTCGTCCGTCGTTGCCCCGGCATTTCTCTTTTCGGCGGAGTGGAATGGCAGCGGGTACTGCAGCCGCGAGATGCAGCCAGAGGAAGATCGTGTTCGCCTGCACGAGTGGGCCAGACAGCCGAAGAAGATCGGCGAGGCGATCGTCCAGATGGCTTCAGTCGCCGCGTGGCTGCACCTGAGAGGCGGCGGTTGGCTCGGATCCGCACCAATCGAACAGCTGTCGGCGTTCGGGCGCGAAACATCCTGGCGCGACGCCCTCGTGCAACTGGCGCGTGATGCCGCCGAGCGGACTGAGCGTCAGTACGCCGAATTCTGCAAGGCGTACGACGACGGGTACTTCAGCGAGCAGACGGCCACGGGGTAATGCCGTTGCGCCGGACGCTGCCTACGCAGCCAGCTCGCTCTCCGAATACGCCGCGATCAATTCTTCGACACGACCAGCATCGCCCGAGATGGCACCCTGCTCCCACCATGCTGCGACCTCTCGCGGGATCACACCAGAGAGTGAATGCTCCGCGCGTTCCGCAATGAACAGCACTTCGCTCATCCGATTCGCTTCGGTGGGAACCGGATTGCGATGATGCGTCGATATCGCTGCTGCGACGGAATCACCGAGTCCCCAGTGCAACACGGCTATTCCGCCCAATGGCTCGTGCAAGTCCTTGAGCACGCGCGATACCACGCTCTTCTGCACGTTGACGTCACGCCGCGTCTCATGTCTCAGCGCACCGATCACGTCGAATACGATCAGCTTGCCGGCGTCATGCAGTAGCGCGAGCGAGAAGCACTCGTCCGGAATCAGTCCGAACCCACGTCCGATTGCCCGCGCTATGGGCGCGGTACGAACGAGATGGTCGCGCACCTGAATCACCATTTTCTGATATTCGCCGCCAGGCCTGCACAGCATTCCTTCCAGCATCACGCCAAGCACGACGTTGTGGACGCCGGATGCGCCAACGCGCTGCGCCGCATGACGCAGCGATACGACAGTGCTGCCGGTCGAGTAGTAGGCTGAGTTCGCGTATCGCAGAAGTGCCTGTCCAAGCGTCGGATCCTCCTCGACCACTCGAACGAGCTCTGCCATGCCGATATCAGGATTGCGTGTCTTGGCCAGGGCGCGCTGCGCGGCTTGTGGTGCCTGCTTGATGCTGGTAGCGGGCGACGCCTTCATGTCGCGTAGAAAGCGCACAGTGTCATCCGTGCGTTCCTGCGAGGTCAGGGACGCGGAAATCGCGTCGATCCGCGACGCGACCTCCGCGGTGAGCTGGTCAATCATGGAATCGGTACGGCAAAGTCACGGATAAAGGACACCCATTCGAGTATCGGCGCCTCCCAGCCCAGGCTGTAGAGCCGCCTCGGCGCCGTGGGACGGCTCTCCGGCCCGCAAGAGAGACGACCGCCGCCCCGTAAACGTCAAGTTTCGTCCACCCGGGCCGACCATTGAAGGGGAGAGGAGAGCCACTGCTCGCGGGCCCCTCGATCCTCGTTTGGAGACGCGGTACTTGGACGATCTGCTCAAAGACTTTCTTGCCGAAAGTACGGAGAACCTCGCTCAGCTCGATCAGGACGTCGTCGAGCTCGAGCGCGATCCGTCCAACGCGTCGCTCCTTAACTCGATCTTCCGCGCGATCCACACGATCAAGGGAACCTGTGGGTTTCTCGGTCTTCCGCGCCTCGAGACGGTGTCGCACACCGCCGAATCAGTGCTGGACAGGCTTCGCACGGGAGATCTGAAAG
>DATNCZ010000177.1:0-6273 GCA_035553335.1 Gemmatimonadaceae bacterium | reverse complement strand
GCGAGATCGCCGAGCTGCGCCATCGCGATGCCCCGGAGTGCAAGCGCCGGTGCGTCGTCGCGCAGTGCGACTCGGTTCAGTGCGCCGAGCGGGTCGCCCGCGGCAAGTGCGCGCGCCGCGGCGGTGATCAGCGAGTCCATCGTAATCCCGTCACACTTGTAACTCCCACCGTTTCGATGTGTTGTGCCAGACTTGTCTCACGACCGATAACGAGCGGTGAGTAGCGAATGGATTCGCGCTTCACCCTCGCAATGCGGAAACTCGACCTCGATCAAACCAGGAGATTTCAGAGCCATGTCTACATCAACGCAGCCAGTCATGCATACACCACCGGTCGTGTCGTCTGAGGAATGGGAGACCGCCCGCAAGGAGCTGCTCGTCAAGGAAAAGGCCAATACCCGCGCCCGTGATGCACTGGCCGCCGAGCGCCGGAAGATGCCCTGGATGGCCGTCGACAAAGCGTATTCGTTCGACGGGCCTCGTGGCAAGGCAAGCCTGCTGGACCTGTTCGAGGGCAGGCGTCAGTTGATCGTCTACCGCGCATTCTTCGAGCCCGGCGTTTTTGGCTGGCCGGACCACGCCTGCCGCGGCTGCTCCCTGGGCGCCGACCAGGTCGCGCACGTCGCGCACCTGAACGCCCGCGATACCACCCTCGTCTTCGCATCGCGTGCACCGCAGCCCGATATCGCGCGGCTCAAGGAGCGGATGGGCTGGAACAACATCCCGTGGGTCACCATCACCGACAGCTTCGACGCCGATTTCGGCGTGGACCAGTGGCACGGCACGAACGTCTTCTACCGCGACGGCGACCGCGTTTTCCGCACCTACTTCCTCAACAACCGCGGCGACGAGCAGCTGGGCGGCACCTGGAACTACCTCGACATCACGCCGCTCGGCAGGCAGGAGCTCTGGGAGGATTCGCCCCAGGGCTATCCCCAGACGACGACCTACAAGTGGTGGAACTGGCACGACAGCTACGTCGCGGATGCGGCGCCGGACGAGAAATGGGTCCAGATATCGACCGCCGGAGAGGAGGCGTTCCGGAAGCAGAGCGCGAGCGAGAAGCGATGAGCGACGGCTGTTCCGGCGGGTCGGAAGGAGGTGCGATCCGCCGGAACGGCGTCGCGGTGAGGCTGGCGGGCGCGCTGGCCCTCGCAGCGTCGCCAACCTTCGCCATGATGGCGCTGCTGACAGCTGTCACGAGCGGGGGCTCATCTGAAATGCTCGGCATGGCCACACACGCATCGCCCGTGAGTGGCATGGTGACGATGTATCTGCTGATGAGCGCGTTCCATGCATCGGCGTGGCTCAAGCTGATCGGCGCAGGGTGGGTTCGAAAATCCCCGATATTCTGGCGTCGAGGCGCACGTTGCTGTAGCGTTTATTTCAACCGCAGAAACAGGACGCCCGAATGAAAAGCCTCGTCACTGTATCGTTGCTCGCCCTCACCGCCGCTCCCGGAATGGCCCAGACTTCCTCGCATCCGTTCAACGTCCATGACCTGGTGATGATGGACCGGGTCTCCGATCCGCAGATTTCCGCGGACGGCAACAGCGTGGCGTTCACAGTGCGCACCACGGATTACGAGGCCAACAAGGGTGTCACCAGCGTGTGGCTGCTGGAGCTGAACAAGCCGGGATCGGCTCCGCGCCGTCTCACCGAACCCGCGCAGAACGCGAACAACGCGCGCTTCTCTCCCGACGGAAAGACGATCTACTTTCTCGCCGCGGAATCCGGTGTGAGCCAGTTATGGCAGATGCCCGCAACCGGCGGCGAAGCAAGACAGATAACGCATCTGCCAGTCGACGTCGACAACTACCGGATCTCGCCGGACGGTCGAGAGGTGCTGTTCTCGGCACAGGTATTCGCCGATTGCGAAACGCTGGCGTGTACCGCGGCTCGCCTCCAAGCCGTCAAGAACGACAAGGCGACCGGCAGGGTGTACGATCGTCTCTTCATTCGTCACTGGGATACATGGTCCGACGGACGCCGGTCGCAGCTTTTCATCACGCCGCTCGGCGCAACCAGCGAGCCGTTGCATCTCACGCGCGGCATCGACGGCGACGTACCGTCCAAACCGTTTGGTGACGAGAGCGAATACAGCTTCTCGCCCGATGGAAAGACGGTGTACTTCGACGTGCGCATTGCCGGCAACACCGAACCGTGGTCGACGAATTTCGACATCTACTCGGTACCGGCCGATCGCTCGTCCGCGCCGAAGAATCTCACCGCTCGGAATCTCGCCTGGGATGCAACGCCGGTGCCCTCGAAGGACGGCAGAACTCTGTACTACCTGGCGATGAAGACACCGGGTTTCGAGTCCGATCGTTTCGGAATCATGGCGCTCGATCTCGCGAGCGGCGCGACGCGCGAGATCGATCCCAAATGGGATCGTTCGCCTGGCGGACTGACACTGTCGGATGACGGCAGAACTCTCTACACCACAGTCGACGACGAAGGAATGCACGCGCTCTACGCCATCGACATCGCGACCGGCGCGCCGCGTAAGCTGCTCAGCGATGGAACCGTGACAGGCTTCGCAGTCGCTGGCGATCGCATAGTTGCCGCTCGTCAGGACTTCAAGCATCCCACGGATCTGTACACGCTCGACGCGCGCGGTGCGGCTCTGACGCAGGTGACGCACTTCAACGCCGACCGGTTGCGCGACATTCGGTTTGGCGACGCCGAATTCTTCAGCTTCAAGGGTGAGCACGGCGAGACGGTCCACGGATATGTGATGAAGCCGGTGGACTATCAGGCTGGCAAGAAATATCCCGTAGCGTTCATGATCCACGGCGGTCCGCAGGGCGCGTGGAACGAGGACTTCCACTATCGCTGGAATCCGGAGACGTACGCGGGCGCAGGTTTCGCCGTCGTCGCGATCAATCCACGCGGATCGACCGGCTACGGTCAGGCATTCACCAATGCAGTGTCCGGAGACTGGGGCGGCGCACCACTCGGCGATCTCAAAAAGGGCTGGGCAGCGGCGCTCGAGCGATATTCATTCCTCGACGGCAACGAGGCCTGCGCACTCGGCGCGAGTTACGGCGGCTACATGGTGTACTGGATGGCCGGTGTGTGGAACCAGCCGTGGAAGTGCATGGTGGACCACGATGGAGTGTTCGACACGCGCATGATGGCGTACGCGACCGACGAGCTGTGGTTCGAGGATCACGAGAACGGTGGTACGGAGTACGAGCATCCTGAAAACTACGAGAAGTTCAATCCGCTGAATCACGTAGCGCAGTGGCGCGTGCCGATGTTGATAGTGCACAGCGGACACGACTTCCGGATTCCCGACAGTCAGGGCATCGCCGCGTTCACGGCACTACAACGGCGTGGCATTCCGAGCAAGCTCCTGTACTTCCCCGACGAGAGTCACTGGGTGCAGAAGCCGCACAACAGCGTACTGTGGCACGATACAGTCATCGACTGGCTGAAGGAATGGACCGGAGGGAAGGGCAACTCACGACCATAGCATCTCCACCGGAGATCCGACAAACCGACCGAACTTCTGAGCGGCTGCTTCAACCGCTCGTCGTTCGGCTTCGTCAAGCCGGATCAACGGCTTCGGTTCGACAATTACAGCGCGCGTGGCCAGTGTCCGCTTCCATCCTCCGATGATCTGTCCATTGACGACGAGCGCGTGGCCCGAAAGCACGCGCGTTCTCGCCTTCACTCCGGCGGCCTCGAGCCTCGTGCCGAATGCGCTGCGATCCTTGAGTCCGACGAAGAACTCGTCGAAGTTCGGCAGCAGGTGCACTGCGGGAGAAGCGATGCGCGCCGCGCGTTCCGCGACTGGACCCCAGTAAGACCGTCCCTCGGTCGGCACGTGTCGCAGATGCGTCGCAGCCGCTTCGACAGCTCTCTTTGCGTCAGCCTTCGTGAGTCCTGACCACCAGGCAAAATCTTCGACGGTTGCAGGGCCCCTGGTCGTGAAGTATCGCCGAGCCAACTCGCACAACGCGGCGTCGCGCTCGAGCAGCACCGGTTTCGGCACACGTTCTTCAAGCAGTGCGTACGTGAACTGCTTTCCTCGTCGTGCGCCGTTGCAGATTGCTCCGTCCAGCTCCGCGCGCATTACGATGCACGCCAGCCGCATCGAATTCGTCACCTGAATCCTTGCTCTGGTCAGCGCGCGTGCCAGCTCGGCGCGCGTGAGCTGCTTCCCGTCGCTCAACGCCTTCGTCAACACGGCTCGGCCCCGCCGGGCAAGAGCGTCATCCACCTCGAGCCAGCGATACCAGTACGCGTTCGCTGCATGGACGCGCGGCGCAGTGAGCGCCAGCATCCAGTGGATGTCGGCAGCAGCGACGAAGTGCCACGTCGGACGCAGGATGTGAGTGCGAACTATGCTTCCGTCGTCGATCTCCCGCTCGATCCGGGCGTCGGTGAGACCGGCAGTGCGCTGAGCGATTCCCCATTTGGATGCAGCGTAATCCTGTGCCTGCACGGCGCCGAGTGTTGCTACGACCGTGCTTGCAGTCTTCAACGCGGGCTTGACGAGTCCCTGGTTGATCAGACGCTGTCTTGTTATGTCTGGTTGTGGCATCGGAGCATCATAGTATACGTCGCCGGCCGACGACCCGTCGCGTGCGCCAGATAGTCGGAGCATGAGTCGGACCCCACGGACGATATGCAACTCCGGTGCTGATTGCACAACCCGGCATGGACGCTATCTTCCCGCGCATGACCGCCTCCGCGGCCGCTGCTCCCGGCGTTCGGCACCCGTGGGTCTGGGCCGTGTTGTATTTCCCTTACGGTCTCACCTTTGGTGTTCCCGCGATCGCGCTTGGCTTCCTCGGCAGGCGCGCCGGAGTGCCGCTGTCTGCCATCGCCGGCGTCGTGGGCATGTCGTTCCTTGCCGCGGGATGGAAGTTTCTCTGGGCTCCGCTCGGCGACTACACTCTGTCGCGCAAGCGCTGGTATCTGCTGGCCGTCGCGATGCTGTCCGCAGGTCTGGTTGCGCTGACAGCCGTTCCGATCTCCGTTCACGCCGTGCCGCTCCTGTCACTGCTGGTGCTGCTTACGAGCGTCGCCGGAACGTTCCTCGCTTTCGCAACCGAAGGACTGATGGTGCACAACACTCCCGACGCGCTGCGTGGCCGCGCAGCAGGATGGTTCCAGTCGGGTAATCAATTCGGACAGACTGCAGGCGGCGGAGTGGGATTGTGGCTCATGACCCACGTTCCATCGCCATGGATGGCAGGGTTGATACTTGCGGCGATGGTCTGCGCATGCGCGGCGGTATTGCCGTTGTTGCACGAGCCGGAACGACAACTCGCGAACGCATCCGTCGCGACGCGTGCGACCGACGCGCTGCGCAATCTGAGCTTGATGATCCACTCGCGCGCAGGCCGCATCGTGCTTCTGCTTGCGATACTGCCCATCGGCACCGGTGCGGCGGAGTTTCTGTTCGGCTCACTTGGCGCAGAGTGGCACGCACCTGCGGATACCGTTTCCGCCGTACTCGGACTGGGCGGCGGACTGGCCATCGTCGCCGGTTGCATTGCAGGCGGATGGCTGGCCGATCATCTGCACAAGCCCGCGGCATACGCCGTGTCGTGCGGCCTCGGGCTTGCGGCGTGCGTCGTGATGGCACTGTCACCGCGCACCGCAGCCGGCTACGCGACATCGACGCTCTTCTACACGTTCACGCTTGGAATGGTGGCTGCATCGTTTACCGGAATGGTGCTCGCGATAGTCGGAAACGCAGCTGCCGCGACCAAGATCAATCTGTTCTTTGCCCTCAACACGCTGTTCAGCTTCGGCATGCTGCGGGTGGATGGCTGGAGCCACGACGCATGGGGAGCGAACGGAATGCTGTTTACCGAAGCGTTGGTGGGAGTGATTGCTCTGGCTGTGTTCGTTGCAGTTGTGAGCCGCGTGCGTGGAGCGACTCTAGTGCTCGATGGAGATAGCAGTGTAAATGACGGCGTGGTAGTTCAGGATCCCGGCTGATCCTCTTCGAGGAATGTCTCGTTGCGGGCCGATGTCCGTGCTCAGAACAATTCCTCGGCCAGTGCAACGATTATCCCTGCAGGGCCGCGCATGTAGCAGAGCCGGTACTTGTCCTCGTACTGTACCACCTCGCCGATGAGCTCGCCGCCCTCGGCGCGCAGGCGAGCGACAGTGTCGTCGACGTTTTCGACTGCAAACATGATACTGCGAAGCCCCAGCGCGTTCGGCGGTGCGATCGCTGGTTCGATCTCGACCAGTTTCGGATTGCGAAACTTCGTCAGCTCTAGCTGGCCCAGCCCATCCGGCGTCCGC
>DATNCZ010000176.1:0-4597 GCA_035553335.1 Gemmatimonadaceae bacterium | reverse complement strand
GATCTCCCTGAATTCCAATGTATCCGGTCCGCGCAAGTCCGTAGTTCGGCCATGCCGAGAACTTGCTCGCCTTGACCTTGGCTTTCCAGTCGGGGCTCTGCAGATCGTACTCGAGCAGCTTCTGGCCGTTCATCCAGTGCTCCACATGATTGCCCTTCACGACGATAAGACTCGAATTCCACTGGTTTGCCGGCTTCACGACACCAGCTGGCGATGGATATACAGCATACGCAGATCCAGCGGCCGTCAAACGACTCTTTCCGTCGGGATGACCTGCGTCGTCGAGTAGCTGGTATTCGGGTCCGCTCCAGTACATGTGATCGTACTCTTCGGTCACACGGTACATCACTCCCGAGTTTCCGCCCGTTCCGAGCTTCCAGTCGAATGCAAGCTCGAAGTTACCGAACTTGTCGCGCGTTATGAGATCGCCCACACTGCCCGATTTGGTGAGCGTGCCGTCGACGATGTGCCAGCCGGCGGGAACGCTGTCGGCTTTGTATCCGCGGAATGCAGCGAGCGACGTTCCGTCGAACAACGTGTGCCATCCGGCGGAGTCGAGTGGAGCAGCCATGCCTCCAGCTCCTGCACTGTGCGTGCCCGTATCGGTTGCAGATGCAACCGCGCCGGTCGAACCGGCGGGTGCACTCGCCTGGTTTGAAGTCTTCGCGCATCCCGTGAGCAACAGCGCCGTCGCAACTGACGTTGCAACCAATGTTGCGGAGCGCGTCCATGCCTTTTCGTACATCATGTCCCCTTGATTGTTGGAATTTAGACCGACCAGCCGTCGCGATACTCGCGCCGCAAATACTGATTCGCTTCCGGTATGTTGGTGACCAGCATCTGTTCTCCATCGTACAGCAACTTCCGTCCCTGACCCGTGCGCAGCGCGACGATGCCGAGCAGCATCGTCTCGGTGAGACGCGCACTGTATTCGAACGGCGAGCTCGCCGTCGCCTGTCCCATGCAGGCCTTTGCCCAGTTCACTTCGTGACCCCACGGGATGCGCTCGTAAGTCTTTGGCACGAGCGCAGCGTCTGCCATGAGCGACACGGGATACAGCCGCGGATTCTGTCCGTACGTATCGTTCATGAGAATCCCGCGCTCGCCGACGAATATTACGCCGTTCGACTTGAGTGGCACGTCATCGGGCAGCACATCCGGCCGCGGCGGATACAGACCTCCGTCGTACCAGCTCAACTTCACCGGCGGCTGCGCGCCGCGCGCCGCGAACTGGTAGTGCACGTTCGTCGCCAGCGGATACGAGACCTGACGCATTTTGGGACGACTGCTTGCAGTCAATCGCGCAGGCTCGGATTCCTCCATCACGCCCCACGGAGTGGACGTCGCTTCGATGCTCGTCGGATAGGTCAGGCCGAGCGCCCAGTAGGGTTGATCTATCAGGTGTGCGCCCATGTCGCCGAGTGCGCCGACGCCGTAGTCCAGCCAACCGCGCCAGTTGAACGGGTGGTAGATCGGGTGGTATGGAATGTCTTCGGGGATGCCGCCGAGGTAGAGATTCCAGTGAAGACCGTCCGGTACTGGGTACGATCCCATCGCGTATGCGACAGCGTCATCGAGACGACGCTGACCCCACTCGGTGCCGAATCCATCGTCGGGATATTCCACGGGCGGTTTGGATTTGGACGGCCGCGGGATCGCTTGAGGCCAGTATCCTTTTGGCCGGTTTGTCCAGACGTGAACTTCGCGCACGTCACCGATGATTCCAGCTTGGATCCACTCGTTGATGAGTCGTGCGCCCTCGCCGGAGTGGCCCTGGTTGCCCATCTGCGTCACGAGCTTTGGATTCGCGATTGCGAGCTCGCGCAGCACGCGCGATTCGTGCACCGATACGGTCAACGGCTTCTGCACGTACACGTGCTTGCCCGCCTGCATCGCTGCCTTCGCGATAACTGCGTGCTGGTGGTCGGGAGTCGCGACCACGACTCCGTCTATGTCGTGCTGCTTCGCGAGCATCTCGCGGAAGTCGGCGTAGCGCACGGCCTTCTTTATTTGCGCCTCGAGCCGCAGGCGCGCTGGCGTTCCCTTGCCATCGGGATCGCTCAACTTCTTGAGGATCATCCTGTCCGCATCGACATCACAGATCGCGACGATGTTGCAGACTTCCGCGAGCGCCTCGGCGTTCACCGAACCCTGGCCCCCGAAGCCGACTATCGCGACGTTGAGGGTGTTGCCTGGAGTTCGTCGCCGCGCTTCGGCGGCCAGGTAGTGCGGCGCGACCATCGCGCCGAGTGCGAGCTTTCCGGTTCCAGCGAGAAAGTCTCGCCTGGTGACGTCGTGATCTGCCATTGGATGAATCGGGATGCCGGTTTGTGAGTCGTGAGGACCGCCCGAAAATGGCAGACAAAGCGATGTTTCGGAATAGGGGTCAGGTCTTGCCCCGTGCGCCGCTCCGGGTCATTGCGGCTGATAGCTACGCCGCGCATCGATTTGACCGCGCACGGGGCAAGACCTGACCCCCAGAAGTAGATTCGCGAATGCACGCAAACAAACACCAATTCGCTATGCGGGCAGGTACGCTCACGTGCTCCGCACTCGTGGCCGTCCTGGTTTCGCTTCCCCTGCACGCTCAGGCGCCAAGTGCGGCCGCAGGACCGCGCTTCGAGATCTCGTTCAGCGATCAGGCTCATTCCGGTCCGGTCACGGGCCGAGTTTACGTCGCGATCAGCCGGCTTGCCGACACTGCAGGCACGCCGATCATGCGCACCGGAGAGACTGGCGATCCGCTGTTCGGCGTCAACGTCGAGAACCTCGCGCCGGGCCAGACCGCGATCATCGACGCTTCCGCGTTCGGTCACCCGGTTCGGAGTCTGCGTGACATTCCAGCCGGCAGATATCGCGTCGAGCCGTTCGTGAACGTCTACACCAGATTCGCGCGCGCCGATGGGCATACCGTGTGGATGCACATGGATCAGTGGGAAGGCCAGAACTGGAAGCGATCGCCTGGCAACATCTATGGCGATCCGGTCGTGATCACGTTCGATCCGCGATCGACAAAGCCGATCAAGCTCGTCGCAGACAGGGTCATTCCGCCTGTTACGGTGCCTGCCGACAACGAATACGTGAAGCGCATCAGGATACAGAGCGCGATTCTCAGCAAGTGGTGGGGCCATCCGATCTATTTCGGCGCGACCGTGCTGCTGCCAAAGGACTACGACAAGCATCCTGGTGTGAAGTATCCGATTGTGTACGATGAAGGACACTTCTCGCTCCGCGCACCAGGCGGATTCGGGAGCACTTCAGGAGCTGGCGCAAAGTTCACGAGCTACTGGCTTGCTGACGGAACGCCGCGCGTGATCCTCGTCACGCTGCAACATCCGTCGCCTTACTATGATGATTCGTACGGTGTGAATTCCGCCAACAACGGCCCGTACGGCGACGCGATAATGAAGGAGTTGATTCCCGCGGTCGAGACGAGGTTCCGCGTGGAGCGCGAGCCGTGGGCGCGCCTGCTCACCGGCGGCTCGACTGGCGGATGGATTGCGCTCGCACATCAGGTGATGTATCCGGATTTCTACGGGGGTACGTGGGCACTCTGTCCCGACGGCGTGGACTTTCGCTACTTCCAGATCGTCGACATCTACGCTGACACCAATGCGTACTGGCTGAATGCGGGAAGCTGGACCAGGCTCGAGCGTCCCGATTCACGCAAGCCTGACGGCAACATCACGGCGATGATGAAGGACGAGAACTGGTTCGAGCTTTCCGTGGGAGATCACGCGCGATCGGGTGGTCAGTGGGACATCTGGCAGGCGACGTACGGACCAGTCGGTACCGATGGGTACCCTGTGCCGATCTGGGACAAGAAGACCGGTGTCATCGACAGAAAGGTCGCCGAGTACTGGAAGCAGCATTACGATCTGCGCAACATCCTGGAAACGAACTGGAGCACGCTCGGGCCAAAGGTGGCGAACAAGCTCAACGTGTACGTCGGCGACGCCGACACGTACTTCCTGAACATGGGCGCGCACAAGCTTGACCAGTTCCTGAAACAGGCGAAGAACCCGACGCCGACTGGCGAGGTGGTGTTCCAGCCAATGGCGCCGCACTGCTGGGGACCTCCGTTGCCAGATCTGATCACGAAGATGACCGCGCACATGGACAAGTACGCGCCCGCGGGTTCGGATCTCCGGAGCTGGAAGTACTAGGAGAGGCAGGATGGGGCAGGATGGGGTCAGGTCTTGCCCCGTGCGCCGTTCCCGGGCATTGCAGGCTTTAGCTACACTGCGCATTGCGCGCACGGGGCAAGACCTGACCCCAGTTGGTTCCAGTTGGTTCAGTTGGTTGCCGGACAGTTGTTATTCTTCATATAGCAAAATGCAGGGCGCGGATGTATCCGCGCATGTCGCTTTACGTGTGAAAGCACTACCGCAGTTCAACCGATGGAAGGAGATCACATGCAGCCCAGATTCAACGTTACGGCAGATCCTGGTGCTTACCGCGCCATGTCCGAGCTGGAGAAGTACGTTCATCAGACCAGCCTGGAAGTGCCGTTGATCCATATCGTCAAGCTCTACGCATCGATAATCAATCACTGCGCATATTGCATCGACATGCACTGGAAGGATCTTCGTGCACT
>DATNCZ010000175.1:0-3166 GCA_035553335.1 Gemmatimonadaceae bacterium | reverse complement strand
ACGCGCGACGCCTCGGCGCGCAGGTCGGTCACCACACTTCGCATGTAGAACACGTACCACGTGAGCAGCGCAACCACGCCGAATACAACTGCCCACAGCGGCGTGGAGCGGCGCACGCTCTACTTTATCACCGACGCGCCGAAATACGGTTCGAGCGCCGCCGGCACACGAACCGTTCCGTCCGCGTTCTGATGCTGCTCGAGAATGGCCGCGATGATGCGCGGAAACGCCAGCCCGGATGCGTTGAGCGTGTGAACGAAACGCGGCTTCCCGCCAGCAGTTGGGCGAAAGCGGATGTTGGCGCGCCGCCCCTGGAAATCCATGAAGTTGCTGGACGACGAAACCTCAAGCCACTTCCCCACGCCCGGCGAAAAGGCCTCGAGATCGTACGTCTTGGCACTCGCGAAGCCGGTGTCTCCCGCTGCGAGCAGCAAGACCCGGTACGGCAGTTCGAGCAACTGGAGGATCCGCTCTGCGTGCGCGGTGATCAGCTCGTGCTCTTCCAGTGACCGGTCCGGATGCGCGTACCGCACCAGCTCGACCTTGTCGAACTGATGCACGCGAAGCAGACCACGCGTGTCCTTGCCATGCGCTCCAGCCTCGCGCCGGAAGCAGGGCGAATATGCGGTGAACGTCCGCGGCAGATCCGACTCGGGAATTATCTCGTCACGATAGAGATTGGTGAGCGGAACTTCCGCGGTAGGAATGAGAAACAGCTCCTCGTCGCTCAGGCCGTACTGCTCGTCCTCGAACTTGGGGAACTGCGCCGTGCCAGTCATCGACTCGCGATTGACAACGGCCGGAACCCAGGTCTCCTGATATCCGTGCTCGCGCGTGTGCGTATCGAGCATGAGGTTCATCAGTGAGCGCACCAGTCGAGCGCCCTCGCCGCGATACACGATGAAGCCGGAGCCGCTTATCTTGGCGCCCCGCTCCAGATCGATGAGCCCGAGCTTCGCACCGATCTCCCAGTGCGGGAGCACCCCATCGGGCGCGCGCGGAGTTCCCCACATTCTGACCACCGTGTTGTTTTCTTCGCCGCCAGCTGGAACGTCCGCAAGCGGCACATTCGGAATCTGCAGCACGACGGCCGACAACTCTTCTTCCGTCGAAGTCAGATGCATCTGCAGCGCGTCTATCTCGTCGCCGAGTGCTCTGCCTTCGGCGATCAGCGACTCGGCATCCTCACCTGCGCGCTTGAGTTTGGCGACTTGCTGCGTCACCGTATTTCGATTCGCCTTGATCTCCTCGACACGCTGGATGATCGATCGACGCTCGGAGTCGAGCGCGAGCGCATGATCCACGAGCGCGCCGCTCGACTCCAGCATGTTGCGGCGGCTTAGCGCGTCGCGGACAATCTCGGGTTTCTCACGAAGCAGATGTAAGTCGTGCACGGGCGGTCAGTTCGATGGAAGGCCGGGCACAAGCGATCTGTAGCCGCAGTTCGGATCGGTCGTCACCCGCATGTAGATCGCGCGCGTGGTGGTCGGCTTGGTGCTGTCGATCACGACCTTCGCGTAGAGGGTGGGCGCAGGATCGTAGATACAGATCGAACTTGCCGTCGTCCGGCCGTTGACCAGCAGCACGAACGGCTGGCCCGGCGACACGACGATGGCCGTATCCGGACGGTAATAGCCGCCGGGCGCCGTCTTGATGCTGTCGTACGGAGTCGTGAACATCGTCTGGATTCCGACCTGCGGAGCGCCGGAAAGCTGATTCACCAGCACCCGCACCGGGCTCACCACCACCCGGCCCGTGCTGTCGAAGTCGAAACCAACGTCGAAGGAACCCGTGCCATCCACTCGAACAGTCGATCGAATGGTGACCGACAGGGCGCTCGGCAGGCTGGCTGACGTACCGCTCAACGCATACGCAACGAGCGTATCCGTAACCACAGGCAGATCCGCCTGAAGTATGTTCGTGTCCTTACAGCCTGTGGCGAGCGCAAGGCCGACAATGGCCGCGGCCGCCGCGGCGGGATAGCGTAGGTGCATGCGCTGAAGCGGAGCGGTTAGAAATGGAAGTACCCGCCAGAGAGCAGAATTCCCCGTGGCGTAGCCTCGTAGAATAGCCGTCGGGACGGTACTTTTCAACGCATGGCGACACTACGCGAGTTGACGGAAGCGATCCAGAACCGCCCGGGGGTTGAAGCGGTCGTGATTCTGGGCGCCGATGGCCTCCTGATCGAGACGCACGATACGGCTCAGAATCGCGCCGAGGCGCTGGCCGCCCGCGTGCCGGCGGTGGCAACTGCCGCCAGCCAGCTGGGCGATGCTGCCGGATCCGGAACGGCCGCCCTGGCTGTGCTCGAATTCGAGCGCGGCTACGGCGTCGTGTTGCGGCTATCCGATCAGGCGCTGCTGTTCGTCTCGGCGACCGCTGACGTGGCGCTCGCCGATCTGCTGTACGACCTCAGACAACACCGGTCGTCAATGGCCGCGTTGGTCTAGGACCAGTTCGTTGGCAACAGAGAGCGCACAGCAGCGCAAGCAAGTACTCGTCGCGGACGACGAGCCGCACATTGGTCGCATCATCAAGATGAAGCTCGAGGCGGGACCGTTCGACGTCACGCTCGCATTCGACGGGCGAGAGGCGATCGACTCCCTTCACGCAGGCGCCACACGGTTCGACCTGGTCGTGCTCGATCTCATGATGCCGGAGCGAACCGGGCTCGACGTACTGCAGGACCTGCGTGGTACACTGCGCAGTGATATGCCCGCAATCATTCTCACAGCGGCGGGCCAGGATGAACAGGAGCGCGCAGCGTTGGCGAGCGGAGCCAACGCATTCGTCACCAAGCCATTCAGTCCGAAGAAATTGTACGCGCTTGTGGCGCGCCTGACCGGCATCGAGGGTGCCGAGGACGAATGACGGAGCCGGTCTGGAGTGTCGTGCTCGCCGGAGGCATAGGTTCGGGGTTCTGGCCGCTCAGCACGCCGGAGCGGCCAAAGCAACTGCTTCCGCTCGTTGACGAGCGACCGTTGCTCGTCGCGACGCTGCAACGCATGCACGAACTGGTTCCGCATGAGCGCACTCTCGTACTCACAAACGCATCGCTCGTCGATCCGATCTGCGCCGCTGTGCCGGAGCTGTCACGCGCCAATATCGTCCCGGAGCCGCGGCCGGCCGGAACGGCTGCGGCGCTTGCATTCGCAGCGGCCGAGAT
>DATNCZ010000174.1:0-14317 GCA_035553335.1 Gemmatimonadaceae bacterium | reverse complement strand
TCGAGATCGGCGAGCCGAACATGTCGCCGCTGCGCGAGGCGTGGCTGACCGGAGGCGCAACTGCGATCGGTGCGTTGATACCGGTGTTGCCGTTCTTTTTTCTGAGCGGGCGGTCGGCAGTAATAACATCGTTCGTAATAGCGATGGCGAGCCATTTCTTCGTTGGCGGATTGAGATCGATTTTCACCGGCCGCGGGTTGTTCCGGTCCGGGTTCGACATGTTCGTCGTCGGGCTCGGCGTTGCGGCCGTCGGCTACTACGCGGGAGAATGGGTGGCACATCTGCTATGATGAAGATCGCACACGCAGCGCTCGCGTTGCTCGTTACAGGTGCGACGGGATGCGTCCTTGTCGCCGGTAACAGCGGCAGTTTTTCGGCGTATCCGACGGACTCGCAGCGGATCGAAGCGCGTTCCGAGATTGCCAGCATGATGGACGCCTCCGCACGGGCCTGGACGAAGGGCGACCTGGATGGTTTCATGGACTCGTACGAGCCCGGCAGCGGAGTTACTTACGTGACGCCAGCCGGAGTGGTGCACGGCCGCGATGCAATTCGTGCGCGATACGCACCGCGCTTCGCTCCTGGAGCGCGACAGGACTCACTTTCGTTCGAGAACCTCGAGGTGGATCTGCTCGCGCCGGATCTCGCGAACGTCATCGCCTATTACAGACTGAGTCGCGGCGACTCCACCGTTGCCCGCGGACCGACGAGCCTCGTGATGCGGAGGCGTGACGGACAGTGGCGCATCATCCACGACCATTCTTCGTGATCGATGGTCCCGCATCGCGGTGACGTCGATGGGCTCCGTCTGAGACGTTGCGGTGAGGATGCTTACGACCCGCGGCTCGCCAGAGTTGCGGGGCGATCAGGGATGACGGTGCGTTCAGCGGCCACGGAGAATGCATGCAGCCAGCATTGGACTTGGACATTATCGGCCTAGCACTGGTGTAGGGCGGCCCCTTACAGCGGAAAGTGGGACTCGCCCGACAGCCGCAAGCCGACGCGAGTGGTATGATTCCGAATCACCGTTGACGCGAGAGTGTGATTTGCGGTCATCACGATGTGTGCCTTGAAGCAATCGGACGGGACCGGACACGCTGCGCTGGACGATATCGCCCCGCCCGATACGACCGCTCCCGCGACGGCGCTGTCGCCGCCGCACGGGTCACCGGGTACGGTGTCCGCGCGTTACCGCAGGCGCGCTGGAGCGTTCATCGCGATCCTGGCGATCGGAATCATCATAGCGATTCGCCACTACATCCCGGGGCTCCTGGGTGCGGCAATTCTCTACGTGTTATGCGTGCGCGCATATCGCCGGCTGGCCAGCCGCATGCGCCCGAAAAGGGCCGCGCTGGTAGTCGCATTGGTAATGGCAACCCTGTTTCTCATTCCTGTCGTGTGGCTCTGCGCAGTGGCGCTCGCGCAGTTCCCTGACACGGTCGCTCGCGTAGTCCAGAGCACGACTTTCCATCGTCTTGCCGAGCTTCAGATCGGTCCCTTCGACGTTGGCGCGCAGTTCTCGCGAATGCTGGAGTCGCTCGCGACGTCCGCACCGAAACAGGTCTTTTCGCTGGCTGGGAGCGTCACCCGCGGCATTCTGAACCTTCTGATCGCTACCGTCGGTCTCTATTACCTGTTGTATCGAGCCGATGATCTGTGGGCGCGCGTTCGACCGCTCATCCCATTTTCCGCGGCAGGTGCGGATGCACTTCGATTGCGTTTTGGCCTCGTAACCGAGGCGACTCTGCTCGGCATGCTCGCAACGGGAATGGCACAGGGCACGACGGTTGGCCTCGCATTCTGGATCGTCGGTCTTCCCAACCCGATCGTGTGGGGAATGGCAACGGCTATTGCGTCCATCTTCCCGATTCTCGGCAGCGCGCTCGTCTGGGGACCGGGAGTACTCGTCCTTCTTGCAAACGGGCGCTACGGCGGGGCTGCGGTGCTCGCGCTCATCGGCGCCATCGTGGCATCGAACGTCGACAACATCATCCGGCCACTGATCTATCGCCGAGTGTCGGGCATTCATCCGCTGGCGACCCTGGTGGGTGCGTTCGCGGGAGTTGAACTGATGGGAATCACCGGACTCCTGATGGGCCCGCTCGCAATTTCGTACCTGTTCGAGCTCCTGCGCCTTTATGAGAGTGAGTTCGGCGAGCTGGCCACACAGCAATAAGCACTCGATTCTTTCGCGGCTGGTTCGCCAGCCACAACCACACCCAATTTCCGGAGGCCTGCATGCAACAAGAGAACGGGACAGAGACAGCGGTTGGGAGGATGACCGCAGGGGTGACCGGATTGAATCTTCGCGGGCGCGTGGTGCTGCTGGCGAGCGACGGTTCCCCGGCTGCACAGGCCGGCGCGCGTATCACCGCCGCGCTCGAACGCGAGCGCGGTGCGACACCGGAAATCCTGCACGTGTTCGATCTCAGATCCTTTCCTACCGTGCCGTTCCTGGAGGAAGCACTCGGCGCGGGCGACCAGATGCTTGGCGAAGCGGCGCACGGCGAGCAGCGACAGGAGGTCATCGCACAGCTGGCCGGTGTGGCGCCGGAGGCATCGGGTTGGCCAGTTCACATCGGCGCTGGAACTCCGGCTGTCCAGATCGTGATGCACGCGGAGAAGCTGAACGCCGCGCTGATCGTCGTTGGGCTGCGACAGCACGGGCGACTCGACCGCGTGATCGGAGACGAGACGACGCTGCAGGTACAACGACATTCCACGTGCGCAGTGTTCGCCGTGCAAGGAGACAGCACCGGACTACCGCGGCGAATTGTCGCGGGGATCGATTTCACGCGAGCGAGCGTTGCCGCCGCTCGGGCGGCGCTGGATACCGCAATGCCGGACGCCAGGATGACACTCGTCCACGCTCAGGAACCGGACGACGGTTCCGTCACCGACGACGGACACGCGGTGGTTCACAGCCTCGGAGTCGCTCGTGCGCTGGAAGAAGTTCGCAGCTTTCTCGTGAGTGCGCTCCCAAGCGGCAGCCCTGTCACGATCGATACGCTCGCTGGATCGGGCCGGCCATCCGAGCTTCTTCTGAGCACGGCGGAACGAGTCAACGCCGATCTCATCGCGATAGCAAGTCGGCGGCACGGACCCGTAGCCCGTCTCATGCTCGGGTCGGCTGCGGATGAGCTGGCACGCGCATGCCTCACGTCACTTCTTCTGGTTCCGCCAGTCTCATGAGTGCATCCTTCGGATGCGAATACACGTGCGCGTGTGATACGCACCGAGGGCGGATAGCGAAAGGGACCGTGTGGCGCTCTCCTCTACTGGCGATCATGAATCCGGCGGGACGCTGACGCAGGGCGTCACCGTCGCGTGGCATTCGCTCGACGCTGATGAAGCGTTGCAGCGAATCGGGGCGTCACGGCACGGACTATCGGAGGCCGAAGCGGAGCGCCGGCTTGTAACGTACGGCCGGAACGTCATCCAGGTGATACGCCCGGAGCGTGCCTGGCGAATTCTTCTCCGACAGTTCGCCAGTGTCATTGTCCTCCTGCTGGTAGTGGCAGCGCTTTTCGCGCTGTTCTCCGGTGATGTCGCTGACGCGATCGCAATCGCGGCCGTGCTCGTGCTGAATATTGCCATCGGCTTCGCCACCGAGATCAAGGCGCGTCGAGCGATGGAAGCGCTCCGCAGCATGGATGCACGCTGGGCGACCGTCATCCGGGACGCAGTTGTCAGACGGATAGACGCGGCCGGAGTCGTCCCTGGCGACGTAATCGTCATGGAAGCAGGAAGTGCCGTACCCGCAGATGCACGGATCCTCACTGCAACCGAACTAACGACGGTTGAAGCGTCGCTCACCGGTGAAGCACTGCCCGTATCGAAGCACGCTGCACCGCCGCCAGCGATCGACGCACCGCTCGGCGACCGAACTTCAATGCTGTACATGGGCACCACCGTCGTGACGGGAAGCGTCACAGCCGTCGTCGTTGCAACGGGCAGCAGAACCGAGGTCGGACGTATTGGCATGCTCGTGTCGGGCATCGCCGACGAGCCGACACCGCTGGAGAAGCGGCTCGACGTGCTTGGACGACAGGTAGTGTTCGCCGCGATCGCGGTCGGAGTCGGGGTAGCTGTTCTCGACTTTGCGCACGGCAGTCCGCTCGCATCCGTATTTCTCATAGCCGTTGCGATCGCGGTCGCGGCCGTACCGGAAGGCCTGCCGGCAGTAGTAACGATTACAATGGCTGTCGGCGTACGACGCATGGCGAAACGGAAGGCAGTCGTACGGCGAATGTCGATGGTCGAGAGTCTGGGGTCGGTGACTGTGGTGTGCACCGACAAGACGGGAACGCTGACGCTCGGCGACATGACCGCCGTCGCATTCTGGACGCCCGATGGTGTTGCATGGCCGGACTCTGGAACCGAAATAGCCGTCAGCGGCGCTGGTTACAGCCCCGAGGGAGAGTTTTTCGTGAACGGAATGCCGACGCCAGCGAACAACCTTCGGGCACTCCACCGATCGCTGGTAGCAGGGTGCATGGCCAACCGCGCCAATCTCGCTCAAACACGCGGCGGCGAGTGGCGTGGGCACGGCGATCCGACGGAGGCGGCTCTTCTCGTGGCAGCACGCAAGGGTTCCATCGATCGTGACGAACTGCTGCGCACGATGCCCGAAATCGCGGAGCTGCCGTTCTCGAGCCAACGAATGGTGATGGCGACGTTTCATCGCTCGTCCACCGGTGCGATCCAGGCATTCGTGAAAGGAGCGCCCGACCGCGTGCTCGCACGCTGCACCACCGCCGCGACACAGACCGGCGATCTAACTCTGAGCCCAGTTGCGCGAACTGCTGTGCTGCGCAGCAACGAAGCACTGGCGGCCCGCGGCCTACGCGTGCTCGCGCTCGCAGACGGCCAACCGCAGGGTACCGACGAAGCGAGTCTGCAGGGCCTGTGCTTTCTGGGCCTGGTCGGTATGTTCGACCCGCCCGCGCCGGGAGTAGCGGAGACGATTCATTCGTTGCGCACGGCTGGCATACGCACGATCATGCTTACCGGCGACCAGCGACTCACCGCAAGCGTCATCGCGCGCGCGCTGGGTGTTGCGGCAGAAGGCAGCGAGGCACTCGACGGAGCCGAGATCGACGCGCTATCGGACACCGCCCTCGCCGCGCGACTGGAATCGGTGAGCGCATTCAGCCGAGTGAGTCCGGAAGCGAAGCTGCGAATCGTCGCCGCGTTGCAGATGGACGGAAACGTCGTTGCGATGCTTGGCGACGGTGTCAACGATGCGCCCGCTCTTGCCCGCGCGGACATCGGTGTAGCGATGGGTGGGCGTGGCACGGACGTAGCCAAGGAGGCGGCCGGCGTCGTTCTGGCAGACGACCGGTTCTCCACGGTTTCTGTCGCGGTTGAAGAAGGGCGCGTGATCTACGGCAACATCAGGCGATTCGTGTTCTATCTGTTGAGTTGCAACCTCGCCGAGGTCCTCGTGCTGTTCGCGGCGGCGATCGCCGGCCTCGCGTCTCCGCTCCAGCCACTGCAGATACTCTGGCTCAATCTGCTCACCGATACATTTCCAGCGCTTGCGCTGGCCATGGAGCCATCCAGTCCAGGCGTCATGGCGCGGCCTCCGCAGGATCCGCACGCGCCGTTGCTGTCGCGGCGGCTCGTCCTGACTTCAGGCGGATATGCGCTTCTCATTGCAGCCGCCGCGTTCGCGGCTCTAATGTGGGGTCTATCGGAAACTGGCGGCGATCGCATCCAGACGGTTCGGCATGCCGGAACGCTCGCCTTCATGACACTCGCGCTTGCTCAGGTCACGCATCTCGTGAACGCTCGACGCCTGCCAGGCGATGCGGGTCCGCGGCGCATCAACTGGTACGTCGCAGCCGCGGCGGTAGTCGCCGTGGGGCTGCAGTTGGCAACTGTCTACGTGTCTCCCCTCGCGAGAATCCTGGCCGTCACTCCGATCGACCTGACGGACATCGCGGTCATATCTGCGCTTGCGCTGGCACCACTTTACGGCGGCTATGTCTTTCGATTCGCCGCCGCAAAGTGGCCGCGCTCAGACAGCGATGCTGAGCAACCGTCCAGGAACGTGCACGACCTTCTTGGGCGATGACGCAACGAACTTCGCGACCGACTCGTCCTTCATCGCGAGTGCGAATGCTGCATCGCGCGTGATGTCACGCGGCACACGGATCTTGCCACGCACCTTCCCGTTCACCTGAACCACCAGGTCGATCTCGTCGTCGACGAGCAGGGACGGATCGAACTCCGGCCAGCGTGAATCGAATACGCTGGTGTCGTGTCCGAGTTGTTCCCACAGCTCTTCGGCGAGATGTGGTGCGAATGGCGCGACCAGTTGCACGAGCGGCTCGACCTCGGCGCGACGCGGCACACGGTCTGACTTGCGGAGCACGTTCATGTACTCCATCATCGCCGCCACCGCCGTATTGTAGCTGAGACGCGGGATGTCCTCGCCTACCTTCTTGATTGTCGCGTGCAGCTTGCGCTCGACTTCCGGATCCAGAGTTCCGTCCGTGTCACAATCGCGCACCGAAACCCAGAGACGATCGAGGAAGCGGCGCACTCCGGAGATCCCCTTGTCCCTGAAGTCGCCACCCTCTTCGAATGGCCCGAGGAACATGAGATACGTGCGGAACGCATCCGCGCCCCACGTGTCGATGTACTCATCGGGATTCACCACGTTGCCCTTGCTCTTGGACATCTTCGCACCTTCGCGAATGATGAGACCGTGAGCACGGAACTTGGTGAACGGCTCCTCGAAATCGAGCAGTCCCGCGTCGTGCAGCACCATCGTCACGAACCGCGAATACAGCAGATGCAGCACCGCGTGCTCGTTGCCGCCGATGTATGAATCAACCGGCAGCCACTTCCGCGTGATGGCGGGATCGAATGGCTGACTGTCGTCGCCGACGCTCGGATAGCGCAGGAAGTACCACGCGCTGTCGAGGAACGTGTCGGACACATCGGTCTCACGACGCGCCATCTTTCCGCATGCCGGACACGGCACACGATACCACTAGTCGTGACGGGCGAGCGGCGAGATGCCTGAATCGTCCGGCTTGAAGTCGTCGATCATCGGCAGCAGGACCGGAAGATCCTTCTCCGGAACCGGAACGACTCCGCAATCGTCGCAGTAGATGATCGGAATCGGCGGACCCCAGTAACGCTGCCGCGAGATGCACCAGTCGTGCAGACGGTAGTTCGTGACTGGAGTGGCCTTGCCCTTTGCCTCGAGCGACTTGACGATCGCGTGCTTGGCGGCGTGCACAGTCATTCCATTGAACTCGCCGGAATCGATCAGTGTCTCGTCTTCGTGCACGACTTTCTTCACAGGCAGCTCGAAGCCGTGAGCGAATTCCAGATCCCGCTCATCGTGCGCCGGAACGGCCATAATCGCACCAGTGCCGTACTCCATCAGCACGTAGTCGGACACCCACACGGGGATCTGCTCGCCCGTAGCGGGATTCGTTACCGTGCTTCCAGTCGCGACGCCGGTCTTGTCCCTGGTCGTCTTGCGCGACACGAGATCGCGACGCGATGCACGCTCGCGATATTCGTCCACAGCCGCGCGCTGCGCATCGGTGGTGTGCGCATCGACCAGTGGATGCTCCGGGGCGAGCACGACGTACGTCGCGCCGAATATCGTATCCGGACGCGTCGTGAACACCTTGATTCCATCGAACCAGATCTCGGCGCCTTCCGACTTGCCGATCCAGTTGCGCTGCGCGGTCTTGGTTGTCTCGGACCAGTCGAGGTTGTCGAGATTCGCGAGCAGGCGATCTGCGTAACGCGAGATCGCGAAGAACCACTGCTCCAGAAAACGCTGTTCGACCTTGCTGCCGCAACGCTCGCACTCGCCGGCGATCACCTGCTCGTTGGCCAGCACCGTCTTGTCAGTCGGGCACCAGTTGACCGCGGCGGCCTTCCTGTACACCAGCCCTTGCTTGTACAGCTGGAGAAATACCCACTGCGTCCAGCGGTAATATTCCGGATCGGTGGTCGAGAGCGAGCGCGTCCAGTCCACCATCAAACCGCCGTTCTCCAGCTGGCGCCGGAAGTTGGCGATGTTGCGCGGAATCATCTCTGCCGGATGCACCCCGACCTTGAGTGCGTAGTTCTCGGAATGGATTCCGAACGCGTCGTAGCCAAGCGGCTCGAAGACGTCGAGACCCTGCATGCGCTGATATCGCGCAAAAATGTCATTGCCCGTGAACGCAAACATGTTTCCGACGTGCAAGCCTTCCGCGGACGGATACGGAAACATCATCAATGCGTAGTACGGACGCTCGGCGCCACGTATGTTGGCGACATTGTTGCCGCGTTCGGCCCAACGCGCGCGCCACTTGGCCTCTATCGCGCCCGGATCGTACGGCGGAACGGTTTCGGATTGGCGATCGACTGATTCCATTCACTCAAAATAAGGGTGCCGCATAGCCCCGTAGCCCCCGGAAGTCCCGAAAGTGGCCGCGTGTGCGTAGCTTTTGGCGATGCCGCAGACACCCACACACCCCAGCTCATCGAATCAGTCCAGTCGGATCGAACACGATCTACTTGGCGAGCGCAGCGTACCAGCAGACGCCCTGTACGGCGTGCAGACGCTCCGCGCACTGGAGAATTTCCCAATTTCCGGTACATACGTCGGCCAGTTTCCGACCCTGGTCGCGGCGCTCGCCTCCGTCAAGGAGGCTGCGGCGCTGGCGAATGAGGAGTTGGGCCTGCTGGACGCGAAAATTGCGCGCGCCATTGTCGCGGCCGCGGAGACTCTCAGGCGCGGGGAGCACGGCGACCAGTTTCCGGTCGACATGATTCAGGGGGGCGCCGGGACCTCGACCAACATGAACGCGAACGAGGTGATCGCCAACCTCGCCCTGGAGTCGCTGGCTCTTCCGCGTGGCTCGTACGACGTGATCCACCCGAACAACCACGTCAATCTGAGCCAGTCGACCAACGACGTCTATCCCACGGCGGTCAAGCTGGCGCTGCACGCGAGCATTACCGAGCTGCAGACGGCGATGGCCGCGCTCGCTGGGGCATTTCTGCAAAAAGGCGAAGAGTTCAGCGCCTTCATCAAGATGGGCCGCACGCAGCTTCAGGACGCCGTACCGATGACGCTCGGGCAGGAGTTCAGTGCCTTCGCCCATACCATCCTCGAAGACGTCGACCGCCTGGGCGAGGCCCAGAAGCTGATTCTGGAGATCAACATGGGCGCGACGGCCATTGGCACCGGGATAAACGCGCCCGAGGGCTACGCGGAGTCCGTCCGACGAGAGCTGTCGAGGGTGACCGGCCTGACGTTGATAACCGCGCCCGACCTGGTCGAAGCCACGGCCGATACAGGTGTTTTCGTTCAACTGTCCGGTGTGCTAAAGCGTTGTGCCGTAAAGCTTTCCAAAATCTGCAACGATCTCAGACTGCTGTCATCCGGACCGCGCGCCGGATTCGGCGAGATCAATCTCCCCCCCATGCAGCCAGGCTCGTCGATCATGCCGGGTAAGGTCAACCCGGTGATTCCGGAAGTCGTGAATCAGGTCTGCTTCGACGTGATCGGGGGAGACGTGACGGTCACGATGGCGGCGGAGGCGGGGCAGCTTCAGCTGAATGTTTTCGAGCCGGTGATTGCCTATCGGCTGCTTCGCGGCATGTCGATGCTGCGGAATGCATGCGACGTATTACGCACTCGCTGTGTGACAGGCGTCACAGCGAACCCGGAACGCATGCGCCACTTTGTTGAACACTCGATCGGCATCGTCACCGCGCTGGTACCGGTCATCGGCTACGAGGCCGCGACCGATATTGCGCGCGTCGCGCTGCAATCGGGCCGCGGTGTCTTCGAGCTCGTACTCGAGCGCGGACTCATGACGCGCGAAGAGCTGGACCAGTTGCTCAATCCCGAAGCGATGACGAAGCCCAGGGGGCGTTGAACGCGCTCGATTTGCCTTGGACAATTTTTTGGAGGCACCGCGGGTAGCCCACCCCGGCAATACGCCCTATCTTACCACTGCTGAACAGATCCACCCTCAACCCACTATCATGATAGGCTCTCATCGCCTGCGCCGACTGGCCCCGCTCGGAGTGGCAGCGGTGCTCGCGTTGGCGCTCGCGGCCTGCGCTCAAAGCTACCCGAACTCCACGTTCACGCCCCACTCGGATCTCGGTCGCTCGATCGACTTCCTGTGGAACCGCCTGATGTTCTTCGGCACGATCGTATTCGTTCTGGTCGAGGCGGCGCTGATCTACGTGGTCATCCGCTACCGTCGCCGCAGCGAAGATGTGACTCCGCCGCAGACACACGGCCACGTGTTGCTGGAGATCACCTGGACCCTCATTCCGGCGGCGATTCTCGCCTTCATTGCAGTGCCGACGGTAAGGACCATCTTTCAGACGCAGGCACCCGCACCGGCAAATTCGTTGGTGATCGAGGTTTACGGTCACCAGTGGTGGTGGGAATTCCACTACCCTCAATACAAGTTCACTACGGCGAACGAGATCTACATCCCCAAGGGACGCACAGTCGATCTGGTGCTCCACTCGAAGGATGTCATTCACTCGTTCTGGGTGCCGCAGCTGGCGGGCAAGCGTGACGCGATCCCGAATCACACCAACCATATCTGGTTCACGCCCGACAGCAACATGGCGACGACCGTATGGAACGGCTTCTGCACCGAGTACTGTGGTGACTCGCACGGTGAGATGCACTTCCGCGTCGTAACTGTGAATCCGGATCAGTTCGCGAGCTGGGTCACTCGGCAACAGGCACCGGGCTTCTTCAGCCCGCCGCCCGCGCCTGCAGCTCCCACAGCGCCCGCGGCGCCCGCGGCTGGTGCAACTCCCGCAGCCCCGGCGGCACCGACACCGGCCGCACCAACTGCAACTCCAGCGCAACTCGCTGCGTACATTCTACCGCGCGCCGAAGTGCCGGATTACGCAATTCCGCACACGCCCTTCCCCGACGCGATCAAGTTCGACGACAAGCTGCAGGGTGATCCCGCAGCGGGCGAAAAACTGTTCGTCGGCGCCGGCACGTGCAACGCATGTCACACGGTGGCTGGAAATCCGCTCGCGGTCGGCACCATCGGACCGAACCTCACGCACGTCGGCTCTCGCATTGCAATCGCGGCGGGCATGTACGTCAACGACAAGCCGCATCTTTCCCGTTGGATCAAGAACGCGCGCTTGATGAAGTCCGGCGTTCTGATGCCGACGCTCGGCAAGGGCCAGTACGACCCGCAGACGAAGGCAACAACCCCGTCAGGGCTGTCCGACCAGCAGGTTGCTGATCTCGTGGCATACCTCCAAGCACTCAAGTAGGCGCGAAGACAAATGGCAACGACTGTCATCGACACGACTCCTGCTCACCTCAAACCATTCGTTCCCTCTCCGACACCGGCGACGGTTACTCTGGAGAAGAGCACGATCTGGGGTTGGCTCACCACTACCGATCACAAGAAGATCGGTACTCTCTACCTCTTCACCGCCCTGTTCTTCTTCCTGGTCGGCGGTCTCGAAGCCGAGATCATCCGGGCGCAGCTGGGCGGACCCAATCGGCATCTGGTGAGCGCCGAGACGTACAACCAGATATTCACGATGCACGGCACGACCATGATCTTCCTCGCGATCATGCCGCTCAGCGCCGCATTCTTCAACTTCATCATTCCACTTCAGATCGGCGCGCGCGACGTCGCGTTTCCGCGACTCAACGCATTCAGCTACTGGGTCTATCTGTTCGGTGGTCTCTTCATCAGCATCCCGATCCTGTTCGGTCACGGACCGAACGGCGGCTGGTTCGGTTATGTGCCGCTCACGACCAAGGCCTACTCCGCAGGAATCAACATCGATTTCTGGGTGATCGGCCTCCAGATCCTCGGCATCTCGTCTCTCGCCGCAGGTTTCAACTTCATCACGACGATCATCAACCTGCGAGCACCCGGCATGTCGCTGATGCGGATGCCCGTCTTTACATGGATGGCGTTCGTCGTGCAGTTCATGGTCATCCTGGCCTTCCCCGTCATCACGATCGCGCTGTTCTTCCTGATGATGGACCGCTTCTTCGGAACACAGTTCTACGAAGTTGCGGCAGGCGGAGATCCGCTCCTGTGGCAGCATCTCTTCTGGATCTTCGGACACCCGGAAGTCTACATCCTCGTCCTGCCGGCGTTCGGTCTGGTGAGCGAGGTGCTTCCAACCTTCTCCAAGAAGCCACTGTTCGGCTATCCGGTGATGGTCTACTCGGGCATTCTGATCGGCTTCCTCGGCTTCGGCGTGTGGGCACACCACATGTTCGCCGTTGGAATGGGGCCGGTTGCCGACTCGGTGTTCGGCGTCACGACGATGCTCATCGCGATTCCTACAGGCGTCAAGATCTTCAACTGGATCGGGACGATAGCGCAGGGGCAGTTCAAGGCGACGTCCGCATCGCTCTTCTGCGTCGGCATGGTCGCGCTGTTCACGATCGGTGGAATCTCGGGCGTCATGCACTCCTCGCCACCAGCGGATCTGCAGCAGACCGACTCGTATTTCATCGTCGCGCACTTCCACTACGTGATGTTCGGCGGCTCGATCATGGGACTGTTCGGAGGTATCTACTATTACTTCCCCAAGTTCTTCGGTCGTCTGTTGAACGAGAAGCTCGGCAAGTGGCACTTCTGGCTGACGTTCATCGGAATGAACCTCACGTTCTTCCCGATGCACTTCTCGGGCATGCTCGGAATGCCGCGCCGCATCTACACTTACGACGCCGGCCAGGGCTGGGAAGTGTTCAACCACATCTCGACAATCGGCGCGTATCTGCTGGCGGTCGCGACGGCGATATTCATCTACAACTTCTTCAAGAGCCGCGTGTCCGGGCATGCTGCAGGCCCGAATCCGTGGGGTGCAGGCACGCTGGAGTGGACGATTCCATCGCCACCGCCAGTCTACAACTTCGCGGTTCTTCCAACAGTCACGTCACGTTATCCGCTGTGGGAAGGCAAGCAGGCTGACATCGAGAGTGCACGTATCAATCAGCAGAGCGGCAAGACCGCCGAGCAGCTTGGGATCGTGATACCGTACAGCACTATCAAACCATTGCTCGCCGCGGCGTTCATGATCATCATGTTCTCCGGCCTTATCGTCGGTCACTGGCTGATCCTGGTGGGAGCGGCTGCGACGGTGCTGGCTCTTTATGGATGGCTCACGAGTCCGCTCGAACCGGAACATCATTAAAGGAACGGGCGCGGATTCATCCGCGCCCTACTGAACTACGACCTTCGCCCGCAATTAATGTCTACTGCGACCGTATCACATCATTATTCGAGCACCGGCCTCGAAAACCGGAAGATCGCGATCTGGGCCTTCATCGGCTCGGAGTGCATGCTCTTCGTATCGCTCATCTCGACGTACCTGATCTACAAGGATCGGAGTGTCGTCGGGCCGTACCCTCACACCCCGTGGACCGACCCATCCACGGGCCATGTCTACCACGCGATTCTGAACATCCCGGTCACGTCGGCCTCGACATTCATTCTCCTCATGTCGTCGCTTGCGATGGTGCTCGCGCTCTCGGCGGTCGAGAACAAGGGCAAGCCACAGCGCAATCTCGGCGAGCGAATCCTCGGCAATTCCAAGCTGTGGCTCTTCATGACGGCGCTGCTCGGACTCGGATTTCTTGGCTGCCAGGCTTATGAGTTCACATCGTTCGTCAACGAAGGACTCACGATCAAGACGAACCTGTTCGGATCGACGTTCTTCACGCTGACCGGATTCCACGGTGCGCACGTTACCGCCGGCGTGATCTGGATCCTGACGATGCTCTTCATCGACTTCAAGCGTGGCCTCGGTCCATCCGATGCACTCAACGTCGACATCATGGCCCTGTACTGGCACTTCGTCGACGTCATCTGGGTCGCGATCTTCACACTCGTCTATCTCATCCGGTAAATCAGATGGATCACTCACAAAGCCATTCCGCTCTGACACCCGCCCAGGACGCTGCCGCGGGCCACGAGCACACGGGTCCAGGCTGGTCGGTTTACTGGAAGGTCGCAGTAGTACTGACCCTCATCACGGTCGGCGAAGTCTGGGTTTACTACATTCCCTCCTTCGTTGCATCGCGGATGTTTCTTCCCACGCTGCTGACCCTGAGCGCGGTGAAGTTCGTGATAGTCGTGCTGTTCTACATGCATCTTCGTTACGATTCCAAGCTGTTCCGAGTTCTGTTCACGGGTCCGTTGATAATTGCGTGTTGCACGCTCATGGCACTCCTGTTTCTCTTTGGACACCTGCATCTAGGACACGGTGGATAACCTGCTGTTGTTGTTGGCCCTCCACCCGGTCGCGCAGGTCGGGTGGACGG
>DATNCZ010000173.1:0-5726 GCA_035553335.1 Gemmatimonadaceae bacterium | reverse complement strand
CAGGTGCGACGCGAGGCCGGCCGAGCGGAACGTGCCGTAGCTCTCACCGAAGAGATACTTGGGTGACTGCCAGCGCTTGTACTTGTCGAGGTAGTCGCGGATGAACTCACCGAACATCGCGATGTCGTTCTGTGTCCCTGTGAAGTCTGTCTCCTTGACACCCTTGGCCGGACGCGAATAGCCGGTGTTCATTGCATCGACCTGAACGAGATCGGTAACGTCGAGCGGGGAGTTGGGGTTTTCGACCAGGTTGTACGGCGGCGCGGGCTGTGATCCGTTTGGTCCCATGTCCGGGTGCATCGGTGCCATGATGCCCATGTCGAGCCAGAGCGATGCAGAGCCTGGTCCGCCGTTGAAGAAGAACGTCAGCGGGCGTGTTGCCGGATCTTCCTGATCCTTTGTATAGGCGATGAAGAAGACCGAAGCCTTGGGCTTTTCGTTTTCATCGCGCAACACCATCGTGCCGGTGTGGACCGTGTAGCTGATCGACTTGCCATTGATGCTCGTGGTGTGATGGGTCGTCGCGATCTTCTCGATCGCCGGCACGCCGAGTGTGTCCGCAGCCGTGTCGGCTCTGGCACCGCGTTGGGCGCCGGGTGCAGCTGGTGCACCTGGCGGTGCTCCCGGTCGGCCTCCGGGACGCTGAGCCGAGACTGTTCCTGCGACGAGTAAGGAGGCTGTGGCGCTAAGCAACAGCTGGCGCATCTGCATGACGAATTTCTCCAGGTTGTGGTCCGCACGGGTACCGGAAATCGGACGAACGACGCCAGACGGCGGGTCGGCCTATGGAGGCGACCCGCCGTCTGAGTTCATTGCGTCCCATACATATCGCGCGAGGCTGTAAGTTTGTTGAGATCCGATAGTTGAACGATCGTTCTAAGGGGCTGGGGGTCAGGTCTTGCCCCGTGCGCACGCGCACGGGGCAAGACCTGACCCCCGCTCACGGGACTCGAATCTTCGGCACGATGACAATCGCCTTGCCGCCGAGCTTGGTGTTGAATGCGGTGAGGTCGGCGCCGAGCAGGGTGTCGATGCGCGATTGCACGGGCAGCCACTGCTGCTCAAGGTCGGCGAGGCGTTGCTTGTCGCCGCCGGTCACCGGCATGTACGAGCCGTCGATGTTGCCCGCCAGATACAGCCAGTCATCCACAACGCCGTTCGGGAAGCCGATGATGTCCTGCCCGTTGGTGTGCTGCGGCTGCACGAGCTCGATGCTCAGTGAATCGAGCCGCGCGGCGAGACGCTTGCCTGTGGACGACACGTCCGCGCTGTCCGGAAGATCACCAGCGTGCGCCACAATCGCCTTCACCTGATCGCGTACGTCGTCGAGTCGTTTTGCATCGCGGAAGATCGCGTTGACGCGATCAGTGATGACGCGCATCGTCTGACTCTGCTCGGCGATCTGCGCGGTAGTCAGATGCACGCGCGGATCCTGCAGCACCTCGAGCGGAGCGGTGAGCGTCTTTCCATCTGCGGTAAGACGCACGGTGTACTGGCCGGGCGCAACGCTCGGTCCCGAGATCGAACCGAAAAACGTGAGGCCCTTGGGCGCATCCAGCTGCGTGGATTGAAGGTTCCACACCATTCGGTGCATTCCGGGCTTGCCCGAAATGACGCTGTTGACGTCGGTTGGCTTCGGCTTGCTCGTGAACGTGCGAACGGTGGCACCAGCTGCGTCGACCAGCTCGAGCTTCACCTTTGTCGAATCGGTTCCGGCGGCGATGTCATAATAGATAATCGCGCCGCTCGGCGGATTGGCACCGGCGTCCGGCGCGTTGGTCGATCCCCAACGAGTGAGGCGCGCTGGTCGCGGATTGAAGATGCGTGATTCGTTTGCCGGGCTCGATTCAGCGTGCTGCTCGAGGGGCGAGATGTCGTCCATGATCCAGAATGCGCGTCCCTCGGTGGACGCAACGAGATCGCCGTCGCGAATCTGAAGATCGGTGACCGGTACCACGGGAAGATTGGCCTGCAGGCTTTCCCATTTCTGTCCATCGTCGAACGAGACGTATGCTCCAGTCTCCGTACCGGCGTAAAGCAGACCGCGGCGCACGGGGTCTGCGCGCACGACGCGCACCTGATCGCCATCACGGATGCCGTTCACGAGCCTGGTCCACGTGCGACCGTAATCAGTAGTCTTGTAGATCTGTGGAGACCAGTCACTCCACTTGTAGCCATCGTACGTCATGTACGCAGTGCCCGCGTCGAACGGCGATATCTCGATCGCATTCACGAAGCCGGGGCGAAGTCCCTTCGGCGTGACATTTGTCCAGCTGTGGCCACCATCACGTGTGAGCTGCACCAGGCCGTCGTCGGTGCCGACCCAGATGGTATTCGTGTCGCGCGGCGATGGTGCGATGTAATAGATAGTGTTGTACACCTCGCCGCCCGCGCCTTCATTGGTGATCGGCGCGCCGCCAGGACCCTGGTGCGCCTTCTCGTTGCGCGTGAGGTCGGGGCTGATCGCGGTCCAGTTCTGGCCACGGTCGCTCGATTTGAACAGAACGTTGCCGCCGTGATAGATGATGTTGCGCGCGAGTGGCGAGGTGGCGATCGGTGCACTCCAGTTGAAGCGATACTTCTGCGTCTCCGGAGAGGTCGAAAGGCCAAGCGACGGATACTCCATGACGCTTCGCTGCTGCTGCGTGACGCGGTCGAACTCGCTGATCGCACCCTGATAACATCCTGCGTACAGATAACGTGGATCCGCCGGATCGAATGCGATGTGCGAGCTCTCGCAGCCGCCTACGGGATACCAGTCGGAAGTCGTAATACCACCATGCGCTGTCGCGCTTGCGATCGCGACCGACGTATTGTCCTGTTGTGACCCGTATACCCAGTACGGATACTGAGCGTCGGTGTTGACGCGGTATATCTGTCCCGTCGGCTGGTTGTCCTGTGACGACCACGTCCTGCCGCCGTCGAGCGTGATTGCCGCACCGCCGTCGTTGCCGTTGATCATGTCGTTGTGATTCAACGGGTTGATCCACAGGTCGTGATTGTCACCGTGCTTCGCAGGCAGAACCTGAAACGTCTTGCCGCCATCGATGGATTTCACAATTGGTGCATTCATTACATAGACGACGTTCTCGTCCTGCGGATCCGCGGTGATGCGCGTGTAGTACCATGCGCGCGAGCGAATCAGCCGCTCCGCGGACAGGTGATGCCAGCTCTCGCCCGCATCGTCGGATCGGTAAAGCCCGCCCGTATCAGCAGCGGCTTCGATGATTGCGTAAACGCGATTCGGGTTCGCGGGTGACACGGCAACGCCGATACGGCCGACTATTCCGGCGGGAAGTCCATGACCGCGAAGTCGAGTCCAGGTGTCGCCACCGTCCGTGCTCTTGTAGATCGCGCTGCCGGGTCCACCGCTCCGGATCTGCCACGGCAGCCGCTGAAAATCCCACATGGCGGCGTACAGGATGCGTGAGTTGGACGGATCCATGCTCACGTCGATCGCCGACACACTGTCGCCCGTATGAAGGACCAGCTTCCAGTTCGCGCCACCGTTGGTCGTCTTGTAGATGCCGCGGTCGGGTCCCGGTGTCCACCGGCTGCCCTCGGCTGCAGCGATGACGACGTCGGGGTTGTGCGGATCGATTACGATCTGCGCGATCGATCTCGTGTTTTCGAGACCGCGCGAGATCCAGGTCTTTCCTGCATCGGTTGATCTGTAGATACCATCGCCCCACGTGGACGACTGGCCACGCGGTTCGCGCTCGCCCATCCCCGCGTAGATGACATTCGGATCACTCGCGGCAACGGCGAGCGATCCCACGGAGCCGGTGTGAAGCTTTCCGTCCGAGATGTTCTGCCAGGAATTACCAGCATCGCTCGTCTTCCATATGCCGCCGCCGGTCGCGCCCATGTAGTAAGTGAGCGGTTGCGTCGGGACGCCGACCACCGTTGTGACGCGGCCACCGCGATACGGTCCGATGCTTCGCCAGTGCAGCCCGCCGAAATGCGCGGAGTCGAAGGACACCGCACCGGGCGCACGTGCAGTCGCGTCCTGTGCGTTGTGAGATTGCGCGGCCAGTTCTGGTGGCGCAGCGAAAAGAAGCGACGCGGCGATTGCAGTTACCGCAACGACAGAATTGGGGCGAGCTTGCATCAATAACTCCAGGTCTCTTGTCGGATGGGAAGGCGGTCAAGTACGTCGCGCTGGTTCGTTGCAATTGGGAGAGCGTTCTGCTCCGGACGCGTGTCCCGTATCCTACGATCCATCTGTGCAGAGCGCAAACGTGGAGTTCGAGTCAGGTCGCGTGATCGCCGAGAGCGGCCATGACGATGGGTTTGGCCCACGCGGGTATCGAATTCAGCGGCGCAATTCTGAGCATGACGCCGAGGGCGGTATGCAGCAACAGGCTCGGCTCGGGGCGACCTCCCTGCATTGGCGGCTGCTCGGCGCTGTTGTCGAATACGGCAAGATCGGCCAGTCGTGGAAGCAGGCGAATCAGATTGCGCCGGCTCTGCACATACCGCTCCCGGATCTTTTCCTCCGGGATGTCGTGGCCACCGGCCGCGAAGCGGGCCCGGACGCGGGCGATGTGCAGGTCCACACCTTCGAGTCCCACGTATCGCACGTGCACTTCCAGTCCAGCATCCAGCGCATTCCCGAGGAGCCGCGTGATGGTGGTTCCCCCGAGCGTGGTCTCGAAAGCGTAGTCGAGCCGTTCTGCGATGGCGCGCTCGAGCAGCCGTCTCCCCTGGAGCCATGCGGCGGCGTTCGCTGCCGACAACGTGGCTCCAGGATTCGCTGTCAGGATGCGCGCTGTCGCTTCGTCAGGGTTGAAGTATTCGCCGCCGGCTGCGCGAACGGCCTCGCCGGCAACGCTGCTCTTTCCAGCTCCGTTCACTCCTGCAAGCACGAACAGTCGGCCGCGGCGCCCGGTTTTCGCAGCCGCAAGCTCCGGCGTCGGCGCTCTGACTGTGGGTTTCTTCACTAAGGTTTGTGGACCTTGCTCGCTGCCCGCTGTGCCGCCTTTCCCATGGCCGAGGGCTTCGCGCGGAAGCCTCGCTCAGTGCCGGAGCGGACCGTCGGCGTCTGCATGCGGGCCAGCATCGCGTCGAACTCGTCCGTCAGGGTATCGAGGATCGTGGACTCGGCGGTCGCGAGCTCGCGATACCGCTCGACGGATATCAGAACGGCCTTCGGGACGTTGTGACGAGTGATGATGACTGGCCGATCACGGATCGCCTGCTCCATGACGCGTCCGAACTCATTCTGGGCGTCGGTCGCCGATATGGTTACGAAGTCGGCTTCCGACGATGACGGTGATGTATCGGATCCTGACTCGGTCCCATGTCTGGTGACTCGCGGCAGAGGCGGCGTTGTGGTCATAGTGGACCCCCGGTCGAATAATAGCTAATCTGGAGATATTAGCTATTTTCTGGCCGGTTCGCAAGGATCGCGGGTGGGCGCCATGAGTCAGCGTTACCAGGCTATCCCGTAATCTTCGCCGTGATTGCTCGATCCACCCCACATGCTGTGATGCTGCGTGTCAAAGAAAATCGCATTGATCGGTCCTGAGGTTCGCTCTGCGAACTCGAGCTTGTAGCCCATCCTCCTGAGCGCGTCGCGGGTGGAGTCGGGAAGCGACGTGGCAACCAGCATTCTCCCAGGCTCCAGCTCGTGCATGCCGAACGACGACCGCATCTGATAGCTGTTGAAATTCGGCGCTTCGGTCGCCTGCTGCACGGTCATTCCGAATTCGACGACGTTGAGA
>DATNCZ010000172.1:0-2040 GCA_035553335.1 Gemmatimonadaceae bacterium | reverse complement strand
CATCGGCACCTTCGCCTCGCTCACCACCGGCGCGACGGCCATCGCGTTGGGCGTCAGGCCGAAGCCGGCGAGAAACTGCACGTGGTCGCGCGTGATGAGTTCCTGCGCCAGCCGCTTCGCGGTCTCGGGCTGCGGACCCTTGGTGTCGCGCGTGATCAACTCGACCTTCTTGCCGGCGACCGTGTCGCCGTGCTCCTTCATGTACGCCTTCATCCCGGCCTCGATCTGCGAGCCGTAATCGGCGAATGGTCCGGAGAACGCAGCGATGACGCCGATCTTGATCGTATTGTCCTGCGCGAAAGCAGCGAGGGGAACCACAAGTGCCGCGACTGCAAGCGACGCGATGAGTGCGGTGCGTTTGTACATTGGCCAACTCCTGATGAGGTACGACGCGTTTCTTGAGGAGCATCCCCGCCACAGTTAGAAATCCGAATCAGGGCTACCGCCCATCCGGAGTTCGTTAGGAGCAGCGTTAACGTCGTGACGGAGGTCGTTGGTTCATGATGACGATTGCGGTTTCCGCCGCGTCGACACGCGTCCCTTCGGCCGCGCAGGGAGTGAAACAAATCCAAGCATCGTCGTTCTCGCGAACAAGCCCCATTTACTTAAACACGACCCAAGCCTCATCTCGCGTCGATTGGCGCTGATAGCTGAAGAGCGACCGGGCGTCATGAGCGTCGCCGAGCGTCTCGGGTCCCGGGCTCAGCGGCAGGCCAACGTAATTCTCGGCGAGCGAAGCGGCAGCCACCGGCGAATTGACGACATAGTCGAGTTGCGAGCGTTGCAGCTTCTGCTGGAACGGATCGTCCGGAAAGCGGTGGAGCATCGAAGTCATCCACCACGAGAAGTGCTCAGCACGCCACACCCGCTGCAAGCACGTTTCCGAATAGGCGTCGAGGAGATCCGTTTCACCCGACGCAAAGAATGCGCGCAGCGCGCGCGAGAGCACGTATACGTCGGCAATGGCCAGGTTCATTCCCTTCGCCCCGGTTGGCGGCACGATGTGAGCCGCATCGCCGGCGAGAAACAGCCGTCCGTACTGCATCGGCTCGACGACGAAGCTGCGCATTCCGGTCACGCCCTTTTCCAGGATCGGGCCCTCGCGGAGCGACCACCCTTCATCGGTTTCGAGCCTGGCGTGGAGCTCTCGCCAGATTCGATCGTCGGACCACGCGGCAAGATCCTCATCGGGTGCCACTTGCAGGTAGAGGCGCGTGATCTGCGGCGAACGCATGCTGTACAGCGCGAAGCCTCGCTCGTGATAAGCATAGATGAGCTCGTCGCGCGTAGGCGCCGCTTGCGCCAGAATGCCGAGCCATGCAAACGGATACGCGCGCTCGAAGATCGAACATGCTTCCACAGGCATTGCCGACCGGCACACGCCGTGGAACCCGTCGCAGCCTGCGATCACATCACAACACAGCTCGACCTCTTCACCATTCCGCCGAAAACGTAAACGTGGCGAAGAGGTGTCGACGTCGTGCAACGTAACCGATTCGACCTCGAAGAGGAGTTCGCCTTCGGCAGCGATTCTCGCTTCGATCAGGTCCTTGACGATTTCCTGCTGGCCATAGACGACGATTGATTTGCCGCCGGAAAGCTTTGTCAGATCCAGCCGATATCCTCGACCGCCGAACCGCAGCTCGATGCCGTGGTGGACGAGCCCTTCTCGAAGCAGCCGATCACCCACGCCCGTGGCGACGAGCAGATCCACGCTCGCCTGCTCGAGCACCCCGGCGCGCACGCGATGCTCGACGTAATCGCGCGAGCGGTTCTCCAGGATGACCGTTTCGATACCTTGCCGATGCAGTAGATGGCCCAGCAGCAATCCTGCGGGGCCGGCGCCGACGATGCCAACCTGTGTCCGCTTGCGGATCATCCGCGGGAGAACGTTGCGTTCAGCGCGACCAGCACCGCAGGCATGTGCGCTGCCAATCGCGGTCGTACGCCGACTCGATGACGCTTGTCCGAGCCATGCGGCGTAGCTTCAGTGCCGGGCGCCTCGCGGAGCACGGGTCCCAGTTGTCGCCGGACCGGTCG
>DATNCZ010000171.1:0-9615 GCA_035553335.1 Gemmatimonadaceae bacterium | reverse complement strand
CGCGGAAGGCGACGCTATCCAGGCGATAATCGATGCCGATGGCGAGTCGTTCCAGTTGGAGCCGTGGGATTGGGAGCACTACGCAGAGCGCGTCCGCAGAGCGAGATACGATCTCGACGAGGAGCAGATCAAGCAGTACTTCGAGCTGGATAGCGTGCTGCAGAATGGCGTGTTCTACGCCGCAACTCGTCTGTACGGTATCACGTTCAGGGAGCGTAACGATCTTCCCGTGTACCATCCGGACGTGCGCGTATTCGAGGTGACCGACGCTGATGGATCGCCGCTGACGCTCTTCTACTGCGACTTCTTCGCACGCGCCAACAAGAACGGCGGCGCGTGGATGGACAGCCTCATCACGCAGTCGAAGCTCCTCGGCGCCAGGCCGGTGATATACAACGTCGCGAATTTCATGAAGCCGGCATCGGGTGAGCCGGCGTTGATCAGTTTCGACGACGTCACGACCATGTTCCACGAATTCGGTCACGCGCTGCACGGGTTCTTTGCGGACCAGCAGTACCCGAGCCTGTCGGGCACCAGCGTTGCGCGCGATTTCGTCGAGCTTCCATCCCAGTTCAACGAGCACTGGGCGACCGAGCCAGCGGTATTTGCGAACTACGCGAAGCACCACGCCAGCGGCGAGCCCATGCCTCAGGATCTTACGGAAAGGATCAAGCAGGCCGAGAAGTTCAATCAGGGCTACCGGCTGACCGAGGTGCTGGCGGCGGCGTTGCTCGATATGGCGTGGCACACGCTACCCGCCGATGCACCACTCATGGACGTCGATGTGTTCGAAACGCAGGCGTTGAGCGAAAACAACGTCAACCTGCGCACCGTTCCGCCACGCTATCGCTCCAGCTACTTCATGCACATCTGGTCGAACGGCTACTCGGCCGGCTACTACGCATATCTGTGGGCCGAGATGCTGGACGCGGACGCATACGAGTGGTTCGAGGAGAACGGCGGGCTCACGCGCGAGAACGGCGATCGCTTCCGCGCAATGATTCTATCGCGCGGTAATACCGAGGATCTCGCCGCGATGTATCGCGCATTCCGCGGCCGCGATCCACGCATCGAGCCGATGCTCGCGGAACGCGGGTTGCTTGCCGCTGAAACGAAGTAGCGAACAGACTTCAGTTATTTGACGCGCCAGATGTCCAGCGTGCCGCTCGTACTGTGATCGTTGGCGCTGCCTTCGGGCAGCGCAATCCTTCCGTCGACGACGATCGGACTGTTCCAGTGACCGCCACCGGCATCGAGGCTCGCGACCTGCTTCCCCGTGCTCGGCTCGTACACCACCAGACCGCCTTTCGGATTGTAGACGTACAGCAGGCCGCCTGCTACAACAGGGCTGGTGCCGGCCGTTCCGTTCTGCCACATCGATTGCAGCTTGCCGTTGCTGAAGCTCCATGCAGCTGTCCCGCTTCCGTCCGCGACGAACATCGACGTATTGGAACCGCTGTGTAGGACTGCTGGCGCAGTGAAGAGTCGCGCGCTCCCTGGTGTCTGAATCACCTGCAGCTCGCCACCCTTGTGAGCGGTTGCGCCGCTCATCACAGACGGGTTTAGAAGCCTGATCGTTCCATCCTTGCCGCCCTGCGCGATGTATCCGTCGCCGAGCAGGACCGGAGATGATGATCCGACGTCCGCATCGGTTTCATCGAGCTGATCGGTGTTCGATGGTGTGTAGTTGCCGAGCAGAGCAGTCGCTGTCGGGTTGAGCTCGAGAGTTGCGTCGCCCCAATACGTCTTGCCATCCCACTTGGCGTTGCCCGTGGCGACATAAATGTCTCCGGTAGTGGAGTCAATCACTGCACCAGCGCGACCCCATATCGCCGAATCGCTTTCAGGACAGGACTTTGGATCGATCAGCACGGCCTGATCGCTACACAGAGAATTCCATACGTGCAGCAGATTGCCGCTCGCGCCATCCAGAATGGCAACATGACCCTGATACGGTGGTGCATCTCCGATGTAGCCACCGGTCGTAGCGATCACATTTCCGTGAAAGAAGTTCAGCGATGATGCGATCTTCTCACGCTCCGGAAGCTTTGTAATTGCGGTACTCCAGACTGAATGGCCGTCGGATACTGCTAGCTTCTGGATGTGTCCATCGGGCGACGCTGCGTAGATGAACTGCCGGCTCGGATCTGCTACCGGTGTCGCGGTGGTGATCTGTCGCGAGCCGGCCCAACCACTGTAACCTGAAGGCGTGTACGTCCAGAGCACCTTGCCGCTGTCGGCGTCTATAGCCAGCGTCTTTCCGTATGTCGTGGTGACGAAGAACACATCATGCGTTCCACCGCTCACGCTCGCGCCGTGCAGGTAGATGGCAGACGCGTCGACGGTTCCGCCTATCGAAACCTGTTGCTTCTTGAGCGATGCGACGTTGGCGGCGGTGATTCCCGTCGACACTGGATCGACGCTCGACCGTCCAACGTCAAACCCGAACTGGGTCCAGTCCTGATGAACCGCGGCTGGCACGACGGCGGTTGTGGAGTCGCCCGGAGCGGTGGTTGTAGTCACAGGCGCGCGCTCGGCAGATCCGCCGCTGCACGCAGCCAAAACTAGAGAACAGATAGCCAGGAGGTACTGCATTTCGCCTCGGGTGGGCAACCCGGGTAGAGTTTTGTCAGGCGATGAAACGTCACTCCGACCGCCTGCATCGGCCGTGCCGGCGACATCGTAGTACCGCTTCATGTCGTCATTCCCTGGTGCGTGTCGTCATTCCCGCGAAAGCGGGAATCCATGTTATCGATCTTTGAATGCGATGACAGTAGGAAGTGGTTCGGCAGCAGGTGGATTCCCGCTTTCGCGGGAATGACGAGTGGTACTGGGATCCCCCGCCTTCGCGGGAATGACGAATCCTCTTCCTTACTCCCCCAGTACCGGTTCGTACTCGGTAATGACAGGCGGCTCCAGATGGCTCTCGCGCGACAACACCCGCGCGCACGTATTCCAGCGCAGGATCGAGTCGTCGTTCTCCGGCGGACGGATCGCCTCCGCCTTCTCGTACCACTCCATCGCCTCGCGGAACGCATTGTAAGCCATGGTGCTGCTGCCCATTGCCACGCGACGCAGCAGCTCCTGGCCGTGTCGCTCCGACGCAATGCCGGTGTAGTACGCGCGCTGATATGGATCTGTGATGCGCGACAGGGCAGAGCGCACTTCGTGCATCACGCGGCCGTGCCCCGCTGCAAGCTGATCCGTGAGAGCCAGCACCAACATCACTATCACCTGTTGATTATCGGGCTCTATCGCGAGAATATCCCGGCAGATGCTCTCGGCCGCCCATGATTCGTTGAGCAGTCTGTAACGTTCTGCCTTCTGAAGAGCACTGGGAATCGCCGCCCGCGAAATCGGCTTCAGTTGGAATTTCTCCGTCATGATGACACCCTCGCTGGTTCCTTGTGACGAAACAGACTGACTAGCTTGTGCAGCGGGTCGTAGTGCTGATCGACGACACGCTCCTTGAGCGGAATTATCGCGTTGTCGGTGATCGTGATGTTTTCGGGACAGACCTTGGTGCAGCACTTGGTAATGTTGCAGTAACCGATGTTGTGCTTGTCCTTGAGATCGCCTGTGCGATCCAGCACGTCGAGCGGATGCATCTCCAGCTGCGCTGCATGCACGAGCAATCTTGGCCCTACGAATTCATCATGCATATGATGATCGCGTAACACGTGACACACGTCCTGGCACAGGAAGCACTCGATGCACTTCCGGAATTCCTGGATCCTGTCCACGTCGCCCTGCGCCATGCGCCACGTCCCGTCAGGTGCATCCGGCGCGCGCGGCGTGAATTGCCTGATGCGCTTCTTCTGTCGAAAGTTCGAGGAAACGTCGGTAACCAGATCACGCACGAGCGGAAATGCGCGCATCGGCTCGACAGTTATCGGCTTCTCGAGATCGAGTTGGTTCAAGCGGGTCATGCACATCAGCCGCGGCATGCCGTTGATCTCGGCAGAGCAGGAGCCGCACTTGCCGGCCTTGCAGTTCCACCGGACCGCCAGATCGTTCGCACTCTCCGACTGGATCTGATGAATCGCGTCCAGCACGACCATCCCGTCGGACACTGCGGTCCGGTATTCCTCGAAGTGCCCCGACGTGCCGTCGCCACGCCAAACCTGAAACGTGATCGTCTGAGCGATAGTTCCGGCGCTCTCGTTGCTCCTCGCGGCAGCACGGGCCCCGCTCTCCGCGACATCCCGCATCTGTGATTCCGTAGCAGTCATTTCTGCTCCTCGATTATCTGCTTCAGGTCGTCGCGCATCTCAGGCAAGGGAACGCGCGCGACCTGCATCCTGCCGTCTGGCCCGCGAGTCACAACCGTGTTGAAATGCGCGAACGCGGGATCTTTCTCCGGATAATCATCTCTGAAGTGGCCACCGCGACTTTCCTTGCGCTCGAGCGCGGAGCGTGTTATCGCTTCGGAGATCGTGAGCAGATTCGCGAGATCGAGCGCGGTGTGCCATCCCGGATTGTACTCCCGATTCCCCGGCACGGACACCTGCGACGCGCGAGCGCGCAGAACAGCGAGCCCGCTCAACGCCTTCTGCATGTCGTCTTCCCTCCGAACGATGCCGACGAGATCCTGCATCATCGCCTGGAGATCGTGCTGAACCTGATACGGTCCCTCGACGCTGTCGCCCTCCCGCTCGAACGGCTCTAGTGCGTAACTGGCCAGCACGTCTATCGCATCCTGATGCGGCTGGACGGCGGGGTTCTGGCTCGCGAACAGTGCCGCATGTTCCCCGGCGCGCTTCCCGAAGACAAGCAGATCGGACAGCGAGTTTCCGCCCAGGCGATTCGCGCCGTGCAACCCCGCGGCGCACTCGCCTGCCGCAAACAGACCGGGCACGGTCGACATCTGTGTATCGCCGTCGACACGAATACCGCCCATCACGTAGTGCGTCGTAGGGCCGACTTCCATCGGCTCCTTTGTAATGTCGATGTCGGCGAGCTGTTTGAATTGATGATACATGCTCGGCAACTTGCGCTTGATGTGCTCTTCCGCATTCGGCAGCTTCGATCCGATCCAGGAGATGTCGAGAAACACTCCACCGTGCGGACTGCCTCTCCCTTCGCGCACCTCGCGCATGATGCAACGCGCAACGTGATCGCGCGTGAGCAGCTCGGGCGGACGACGTGCACTCTTGTCGCCCTGCGTGTAACGCCAGCCTTCCTCTTCGTTATCCGCTGTCTGGCTGCGATAGTTCTCCGGAATGTCGTCGAACATGAAGCGACGTCCTTCGTTGTTCACCAGAACGCCACCCTCGCCACGCACCCCCTCCGTCACGAGAATTCCGCGTACACTCGGCGGCCACACCATACCCGTGGGATGAAACTGCACGAACTCCATGTCCTGAAGCGCAGCGCCTGAGTTGTACGCGAGCGACTGGCCGTCGCCAGTGTACTCCCAGCTGTTGCTCGTTATGCGGTAAGCGCGGCCGATTCCGCCCGTAGCCAACACCACCGCTCCCGCGACGAACACCTTGAAGCGTCCACGCTCCCTGTCGTACGCGAGCGCGCCCGTAACGCGATCACCGTCACGCAGAAGCGAGATCACGCTGCATTCCATGCTCACTTCGACAGGCTGATGGATCACGTAATCCTGCAGCGTGCGAATGATCTCGAGTCCCGTGCGATCGCCGACGTGTGCAAGACGCGGATACTTGTGACCGCCGAAGTTGCGCTGAAGAATCCGCCCGTCGGCAGTTCTGTCGAAAACCGCACCCCACGCTTCCAGCTCCCGCACGCGGTCAGGTGCCTCGCGCGCGTGCAGCTCGGCCATGCGCCAGTTGTTGAGATACTGGCCGCCGCGCATGGTATCGGCAAAATGAACCTGCCAGTTGTCTCGCTCGTCGGTGTTGGCGAGTGCGGCTGCAACGCCACCCTCCGCCATCACCGTGTGAGCTTTTCCCAGGAGTGATTTACAGACGAGCCCGACAGATGCGCCGGAATGCGCAGCTTCGATCGCGGCACGAAGTCCGGCGCCGCCCGCTCCGATCACCAGCACATCGTATGTATGGGTCTCGTACACCGTCATCTAGAAGAGCCTCACGTCGTGCAGGATTCCCATCGAGCAGAGTCTCACGTAGAGATCCGTGAACGCTACCCAGAAAAGACTGAGCCACGCCCAACGCATGTGACCGCGATTGAGACAGCTCACGCAGTCGTAGCACCGCTTGCGCACAGGCGCACCAGCCAGTCGGTCCCGATAACCGCCTACGAGATGGCGCAACGAGTGACAGCCGAACGTGTAGCCGCCGAGCAGGATCACGTTGAGGGTGAGAACCAGCGTGCCGACTCCGATGCCGAAATGGGTCGCGCCAGTCGCTGGATCGGGAAACCACATCGCGACGTACGCGTCGTGCGCAAGGATGACGATGAACACGAGCGCGACGTACATGAAGTAGCGATGCACGTTCTGCAGAATCAGCGGGAACTTCCGCTCGCCGCGATAGCTCGTGCGCGGTTCGCCGACCGTACAGTTGGACGGATCCGCCCAGAACGCCTTGTAGTACGCACCACGATAGTAGTAGCAGGTGAGCCTGAATCCAGCCGGCAACGGCAGGATCAGCAGCGCGGGCGTGAACGGAATCATGCTCGGAATCCACCCGGGCCGGCTGCCCTGAATCCACGCATGCGGTGAATTCGCGAACAGCAGCGGCGAGTAGAACGGCGACAGGTACGGACCGTATTCGTAGTGCGCGTTCTGAAACGCGGCCCACGTCGCGTACACCAGGAATGCGCTCAGGATCACGAAGACCACGAGCGGTTGCAGCCACCACGTGTCGCGCCGCATGGTCTCACCCCAGCCGCGGCGCGTCAACTGAACCACTTCAGACGCCATGAAGTGCTCTCTATTGAGGGGCTCTATTTCAGGACAAGGTACTCCGCAGGGTCAACGGTGGATAGAGGATTGCACGCGTCAGACCCGCCGCCCGCCGGCCAGTCCAACCGTTCGTCCGTCAGCCGGCGTCCTCCGATATGACCGAAAACGCCCCCTCGCCACGCGTCGCATCCGCGACGGCCGTCCGTAGCGCTTCGGCGTTCGCGCGCGGTATTCGCAGCCGATACCGAACATCCAGTCCGTACTCCTGTTCCAGAACCTCGGCGCCAAGCGAAGCGATTGCCTGTTGCACAACGGAAATGTTCGGGTATCCGATCGACAGCGTCACCTCGGCGTAATCCACCCGCTCGGCGAGCGGAAGCGACTCGAGCGCAAGCTGCACGATTCCGCCATACGCCTTGACGAGGCCGCCGGTACCCAGCTTTGTCCCGCCGAAATAGCGCGTTACGACGGCTGCGATCTCGCCGACTCCGCTGTGCAGAAGAACCGTGAGCATCGGTCGCCCTGCCGTCCCGTGCGGTTCGCCGGCATCGCTCATTCCTATCACGTTGGTGCTTCCCGGCGGTCCGGCGACGTAGGCCCAGCAATTGTGACTCGCGTCCGCGAATTCCGCACTCATTTCCCGAATGAAGGACTGGGCTGCGCCGGGACTTTCCACGCGACGCACCGTGCATATGAACCGACTCCGCTCGATCGTCTGCTCGACTCGATGATCGGCGGCTGGTACAGGGTAGCGCGCAACGTCGTGCATCATACAATCGTAGCCGCGCGTGCAACCGTTGCGCGACTGGATCTGTCCAATCCCGTGGTTCCAGTCAGCTCCCCCGTCCTGCGGTGAGGAGTCCCCCGTCCGCACGACTTCACCCCTCCGGTCCCAGGTGATAGTATTGGTATCTTCCAGAGCAGGTTTTCACAGTGGGGCGATCCCAACCTCGCCCCCAGGAGAGCGCTCAAAATGACCCCACCGCGAAGCGCCGGGATCACCACCTTGCTGGCCATCATGGCGGTGGCTGCCTCCGCCACCGCGAGCCCCGCGGCGGCACAAGCCACCACCGTCGCCGCTGCCGCTGCACCCGGCGAGGCGGCGGCGATCGCCAGGGCAAGAGCCGACAGTGCCCGCCTGCCTTACACCAAGGCGGACATCGATTTCATGACCGGCATGATCGGCCACCATGCCCAGGCGATTGTCATCTCCAACTGGGCCCCCACCCACGGCGCCAGTTCGTCGGTGCAAACCCTTGCCGCGCGAATCATCAACTCACAGCAGGATGAGATCCGGACCATGCAGCAATGGCTCCGCGATCGCCAGCTGCCCGTCCCGGATGGCCATGCCGGAATGATGATGAGCGGCTCCGACATGTCGATGGGCGACATGAAAGGCGAGCCATTGATGCCGGGCATGCTCTCCGACGCTCAACTCAAGGAGCTCGACGCTGCACGAGGCCGAAACTTCGACCTCCTGTTTCTCAGAGATATGATCCAGCATCATGAAGGGGCGATCACGATGGTGAAGCAGCTGTTCGATTCGTACGGCGCAGGGCAGGACGAAATTGTGTTCAAGCTCGCCACCGATGCGAACGTCGATCAGACTACGGAAATCGCACGAATGCAGAAGATGCTCGTTGCAGAGATGTTTGGAGCAGACACAGAGCAGTAACCGCAGAAGTCCCAGCAGTCAGCGCCATCATGCCCCACCCAACATCACTAGAGGAATCAGCTATGTCGTTCGTGCACCAGCCGCTCCGCTCGAGAGCGCGATCAAGTCTGGCGGCAGTTCTCAATTTGTCGGTAGCAATCGCCATGGCTGCCGCGGTTTCCGCCCAGGCTCCCGCAGCAGCTGCTCAGGAAGTATCGCCGGCCGCCAACATGGCCGCGGGTGAACCGATGCCGGATCCACGCGTCGGCCTCAAGGCTGGTGCGGCAGACGCCGGCCAGGCTTCGTGGAACCTCAAGCTCATGTCTTCCAATGCGCCGCCGGCCAAGTTCGTTGGCAGCACCAATTCTGATCTGGCCTTCATCGGGCCGTACGCGATCCAGGGCAACTACAACGGCTTCCAGATATGGAACGTCGAGAACCCGGCCCAGGTGTCCCTCAAGACGTCGTACTACTGCCCTGCATCGCAGAGCGACGTCTCCGTCTACAGGAATCTCCTCTTCGTCTCGAGCGAAGCAACGAGCGGACGCCTCGATTGTGGTGGAGAAGGCGTAAAGGATACGGTCAGCAAGGAGCGCTTGCGCGGTATCCGCATCTTCGACATCAGCGACATCAACAATCCGAAGTACATCTCCAACGTGCAGACGTGCCGAGGCTCGCACACGCACACGCTGCTCGTCGATCCGAAAGACAAGGACAACGTCTACGTCTATGTCTCCGGCTCCGCCGGTGTCCGCTCTCCGAACGAACTGGCCGGCTGCTCCAAGGTCACGCCGGACAAGGATCCCAATTCGGCGCTCTTCCGCATCGAAGTGATCAAGGTCCCGCTCGCGCATCCGGAAAAGGCTGCGATCGTCAGCTCACCGCGCATCTTCAACGACCTGGTTGCGCCACCAGAGCACGGCGCCGCATCAGCGGACATCAGCGAGATCGCCGCCGCACGCGCCAAGGGAGCGTTCATCGCGAACATCCTGGGCAATGACATGGTGCTGCCGACAGCGTTCGCGAACCACATGCTGGACAGCATCGTGACTGCGCGCGGCGGCACTGGAGCGCCAACCGCTGCCGACAGCGCAACACTTCGCACCGCACTTCCCGACATGATCGC
>DATNCZ010000170.1:0-11306 GCA_035553335.1 Gemmatimonadaceae bacterium | reverse complement strand
CGCGACAAACAGCGTGTTGTCTCCCCAGCTATCACACGCGGCACCACGATCGAGACTGCTTGGCTCCGTTCCATAGAAGAATGCCTGTGAGCCTCCGTCCGCGAGGAACTCGGCGACCGCTATCGTGTTGAGAAGCGCGCCAGCGCGATTCATCTCGGACGCCGTCGAGAACGGCGAGTAGCCGTATTCGGTCATCAATAACGGCACGTCTTGGGCTACGCCGTCGCTGCGAAACTGCGCGACAGCGGCGCGTATCTTTCGCGCCACCTGCGCGAGCTGCGGTGCGGTTCCGGAGCACGCGTCATCGAATGGATAGAACTCGAACGAAACGAAGCCGAGGTCGCGCGCATGCCCGTGCATCCTGAGCGCCGCGACGAAACGAGCCAGCCACGACCGCTCGTCCGAATCGGTTTCCTTCCACGCCATCATGACCTTGGTGCGCGCGTCCTGCAGCGACGGACCGCCGAGTACGATGTTCGGATCGACGGCGCGCAACGAGTCGGCGACCTGCGCGTACAGTGCGGCAAAGTCGAGTGGTGATACGAACTGACCGTCGGGTTCCTCGCCCAGCTCGATGCGCGGGATCGGGTAGCGTCGCCTGCGTACATAGCGAAGCAGCGCAGCTGCATTCGCCGATGTATCGTACAGCACGCCGACCGGCGTGAGCATCGGCAATCCGCGCGTGATCCCACTCGTGAACATGAGATCGATCCCAGGCTGCTCTGTTCCCTCGTCGCGGTCGACTTCACGATGCCACGGATCGGTGCTGGACACGTACGTGCGACTCTGATCGCTCGGATCGGGAGCGTGTCGAGTGACCTCGCGAAAGCTTCCGTGTTCCATTCGACCCACGTAGATCTCGCGCATCGCAAAGCCAAGCCCATCGCGCACGTCGGTCGAGCCAGCCGGCGCGCGGCCAGAGCTCGTGCGCAGCAGGATCCTGATCCAGCGCGTGGTGATGGGACGTCTCGCCAGTTCGAGCGTTACGTCACCACCGTTGCCGCTCCGTATTGCTCCGTCGGTGAATGTGCGCCATCCGGTGTCGTCTGCGTTGTCGTCCGGACCTTTGGGCTGTTCGCCTTCCCAGTACTGCACGTCGTAACTGGTTGCGTACGGCGTCCCCCACATTATCCGCACCGCGTCGATCGATTCATTGTGCTCGAGATCGACGATCGCCCATTGCGGATGGCTGGCGCCTGGCTCGCGAGTATAGCGCGAATCCAGATACGGATTGCTCTTCCAGAATGACGTGGTATCGCCGTCGGTCAGGCGCGAATAGCCCTCGTCGTTGGCCTGATCGATCGTGTTGCCGCGCCGCGGCAATCGGTAGCCGTAAGACACCGTTATCGGGGATCCGATCGTATCGGCCGACGTCCAGTAGCCCCGTCGATGCGCGGGATCGCTCCAGCGCCCGCGCGGATTCCAGTGCCAGGCCTCGATGCCGAGCTCGGTGCGCAGGCGGTACGATATCGGGTGAAAGTTCACCGACTTCATCGCCGACACGTTCGCTCGCGTGAAGATGTGGCGCGTAGCGTCCTCGGTGTGTCCGTCGATTGTCGAGCCGAGCGCGATGATCGGATCGAAAGCGGCTATCGAATGGCGAGGATCGACGGTGATGGTGACGCGGTGCTGCTGTGCGAGTAGCGGCGATGCGCACAGTATCGACAGTAGCATCAGCGCGTTCGTGACCATCGCGGCGCCGCGATCTGTCATCCGGACGAAAACGGGAATCCATCCGATCGTCATCCCCGCGAAAGCGGGGATCCATTTGTTGCCGACCCGCTTCCTGTTGCCATTGCACTCCGAGATTGATGACATGGATTCCCGCTTTCGCGGGAATGACGACTTACAAACGGCCTACTTCTCCACCGCTTGCAGGCCGGTAATAACATCCGCGGTACTGCGCACTCTGCCGATCGTCGGGAAGAAACGACGGACCGGAAACTCGTGAAGGTCCACCTCGCGCGCGGCCATTGCATCCTCGACGAATATCTGGTCGTAACCGCGCTCCTGTGCAGCGCGCGCCGTGGACTCGACACCGATATTGGTGGAGATGCCGCCGAGTATGATGGTGCGAATGCCGCGGCGTGACAGGTGAATTTCGAGATCGGTCGCGAAGAATGCGTTCGGCTGATGCTTCGTGACGATCACGTCGCGCTCGCCCGCCCCAAGTTCAGGCACGAGGTCCGACCAGCCCGCTGGAGTATTGAACGCCGGCCGTGGAACGTCGGAGTTGACGCGCGGGAAGAGTATGCCACCGGGGCCAACGTCCACGCGCACGAAGATCACGAGTACGCCTGCGTCGCGGCACGCCTGTGCCAGCCTGGCCGCGTTCTGCACGACGAGCGACGCTGCGTGCGGTACAGTTGTGCCGCCGGCGATTCCGCGCTGCAGATCGATGAGGACGAGCGCTGTCGTCGCGGGAGTTATCGATATGGCTTCCATGCTATGCACATCCCTCCACCCACTGGACCTGGGGAAGCTGGCCTGCTCTGTAGGATGTAACGCGACTTCCGTCTGTCTCGAATATCAAACGGAAATTGCTGTCGGTTGGCGGTATGGGAGACACGACGAGATAATGACCGCCGGGCAGGTACTTGTGTGGCTCGACTGAAACGCGCGACCCGTACAGCGCCTTGACGTGCGCTTCCGAGTCGCCGACACGCACGCCGAGCCCGGTCGGTACGGTGGTCGAATCGACCTCGATGCGCACGACTGTTCCGCCGGTGACCATGATTCGCATTCCGGGCGGAGCGGCGTCGAAGTGAACGTACGCGCATGCCGTGTCGAGCCCGACTGTCGATGGTGCAGGAGAGTGGAGTGCGCTCGCTGCGGCGGCGACGGTCATCCCGATTCGGAGCGGCCCGTAGCCAGTTGCTGTTACCGTGATCGCGGTATCGGCGCTGTGTTGTACGCCGGAATCCGACCTGGCTGTCGCCGAATCGGATTTCCGGGGCGATTCGAAACGTGAGCACGCGCCCAGTGCGGCGACGGCCGCGATCGCGAGTATCAATCTGCTCATGACTGCGCCGCCATCACGTGAGTCGCCTCGGTGGGCCCTGCGCGAACCGCACGGAGCTCCACCACCCGCTCGCGCTCGCTCAGCGTTGGGCCGGTGGTGGTGGCGGTAATCGCCGCAGTGTTCGATGAAGAAGGAGAGCCAGTCATGACAGCTGGAGCAAGATAGCCAATCGGATATTACCCGGTGCAGACCTGTGCATCCGATCGGTGTCGGATTGCGCCTTCCAGCGCGGTCGGATAACTTCCACAAATCATCCGTTCGCCCGACCCCCCGGCCGGGCGTTCATTTTTTTGCCTCCCCCTCTCACATCAGGCATCGTCGCATCGAGGCTCCCATGATCGAAGAGCTCAAGCTCAAGCTCGGCGCAGAGGTCGAGAAGCTGCAGCACGAGTTGAACGTTGTATTGCCGAATGAGATCCGGAAGGCCGTCGAGCTCGGCGACCTGCGTGAGAATTCGGAGTACAAGGCCGCCCTCGAGCGTCAGCAATTCGTTCAGGCGCGTCTGGGTCAGCTGCGTCAGCGTCTGTCCAAGCTGTCGCAGATCGATGTGTCACAGATCGCGCGCGATGCCGTCGGACTCGGCTCCGAAGTCACCGTGGAGGACGAGAAGAACGGCAAGACGGAGGTCTACAGCCTCGTTTTTGGCGATGGTGACTTCGAGGAAGGCCACGTGTCGATGTCATCACCGATTGGAAGATCTCTGGTAGGCAAGAAGCTGGGAGAGACGACGATCCTGCGGCTTCCGACCTCCGTGCGGCACCTCAAGGTCACCGCCATAAAGACCATCCACGATATGTAGGCTCCTCGCGTGCCGCCGATGCTGGCGGCACCGGCGCACGGCCCTCTGAAATGGTTCAGAGTGAACATCGGCTTCAAGCGAAGGGTACTCTGGATCGCCCCGCCCGGAGACTCGTGACAGGGGCTCCGACGGCTCTCGCATGCGGCGAGACAGCGCTTGCGTTAACCGCGGCGTAATTACCCAGTACCGTGTCGAGTTGCCGAGGCCTATGACTCTCCGTTCAGCGTGACCGTGGTGCCTGTGCGGGTAGCCAGGCTTGGCGTTGGTATCGCCATTGTGCTGTTGGGTGGATGCACGCTGCGCCGAATGGAGCAGACTGCGACGCGCACCGTGCACGTTCCGGCCGCGGGAGCAACCCTGCTCGTGCTGAACGCGGGTGCGGGCAACCTCAAGGTTCAGGGAGTGAGCTCGGCGACGGAAGTCCTCGTCACCGGGACCGCGCACGCGGCGACGGTAGCGACCCTCAACGGGATCCGGATAGCAAGCCGAAGGGCGGGCGACACGATCCTCGTCTCGGCGATTCTCCCGCCTTCGCGCCACGATCCCGGAGTCACCGCGTCACTCGATCTCACGATTCAGCTGCCGCCATCGCTGGCCCTGGACGTAGTAGACAGCACGGGCGAGTCCACGTTCCGCAATGTGGGAACCATGCGTCTGAGGCACGGCGACGGTGGCCTGGACATCGACACGGTGGCCGGCAAGCTCGACATAACGGACGGCGGCGGCGATGTGATCGTCGCCAACGTCTATGGCGACGTCCACATCGTGGATGGTGGCGGCGCCATCTATCTGAACAACATCGCCGGCTCGGTCAGCATCCCCCAGGACGGGTCGGGAGAGATCCAGCTGTCCAGCATAGGCGGCGACGTGACAGTGGGCTCCAAGTCGTCAGGGGAGGTCGCAGCCCGCGGAATCGGCGGCAATCTGGCAGTGCGGGCCAACGGGAACGGGTCGATCGAGTACCGTGACGTGAAGGGTCACGTCACGATCCCCGCAGCCAGATATCACTAATATGATGTCCGTCGGCTGATTGTCGGTTTCTTTTCGCGGTTGCAGCGCGAGGTGCCGATCTTTAGCTTGACCGAGCATGAAAAACAGCCGCGGCAGGAGCCGTATCACAAATCTTATGAGCGTCGCGGTTCTTTCCGGCGCTCTATTTGTGTCGTCGGCGGGCGCCCAGGCTGTAACCATCACGCGGCCAAAGCCCGTTCCGGAGCCCAGGCCATTCCAGCAGCTCAGTAGCTCGATTCATGCGCTCCGGGATTCGATAGTTGCCCTGTCACGGGCGCAGCTCGGGATCAAGTACAAGCGCGGCGCCGAATCGCCGTCCTCGGGGTTCGATTGCAGCGGGCTCGTACAGTACGTGATGGAGCATTTCGGGGCAAAGCTTCCACGCACGTCGCGGGAGCAGGCGCTGGTGGGCAAGAAGATCGAGCGGGACATCGCATCACTCAAGCCCGGCGACCTCCTTACGTTTGGCCACGGCAAGCGCATCTCGCACATCGGCATCTATATAGGTGATGGCCGCTACGTGCATGCGCCGACGCCGGGGTCCCGAGTGAAGGTTGAAAGCCTGGCAAACACGAGGAGCAGCTGGTGGAAGGGTGCGAGGCGCGTATTCGCCTTCGATGATTCACAGAATCCGGACTCGGTACTGAACTGAGTCGAACCAGGTTGAGCTTTGCCGTCCGATGGGCGGCTTTTTTTGTGCCCGGAATCGGGGATTTATACCGGATCTCGCAACGTTGGGCCTCGCACGGGTTCACATCGGTATAAATGCCGAATAGACTTGTCGGGTATCGCCGATAGGTTTGTCAGAGGCTGCCGATTCGAGGCGGCCAGGGGCGCCCGCCCGCAGTTCATCTGATTCGCACCCGCACCGATGCACTACCGGCCACACTCGACAATCAAGAATTCCGGATGCTTCAGGACAACCTGCTTCGCCACGTTGATCATGGCAACGGCTGGATTCGCAGGCAGTTGCGTAATGGCATCGCCGCTACACGCACAGGCCATTCGCGGAGTGCACGGTCGAGTGGTCGATGCCAAAACGCGTGCGCCGCTGGAGGGCGCTGAGCTGAGCATCGCGAACGGTGCCAGCACACGCTCAGGCACCGACGGGAGCTGGTCGCTGCCAAACGTCTCCGCCGGCCGCAATGCGATCCTGGTCAGGCGCATGGGTTATTCCGGAACGACTATCAATATCACCTTGCCGCGGGATGACACGTCCGGCGTCACGATCGCGCTCATGGCATCGACTCGCGCGCTCGATGCGGTGGTAATTACGGCATCACGCCGCACGCAGCGACTGCGGGATGCGCCGGTGATGATGAAGCTGATAGATCGCAAGGACATCGAGGAGACTGGCGCGAGCGATGTCGCATCCGTGCTTACGGAGCAGACAGGTATCCAGTTCACAGGTGGTCATCCATCCGGCTCCGGTGTCGGCCTCGAAGGTATGAGCGATCAGCGCGTGCTTGTCCTCCTGGACGGCGTTCCATTGTATGGGCGGATCGCGGACGGTCTCGATCTCACCCGTGTGCCGACCTCGGCAGTTCAGAGGATCGAAGTCGTGAAAGGTCCGCAATCCACACTGTACGGCTCCGAAGCGATGGGCGGCGTGGTGAACATCATCACGCGGCAGGCGGGTATCGCGCCGCCCAATCTGGAAACCAACGTCACTGTCGGCAGCGATCACCGGACGGATGTGAACATCTATGGAGCATCCAATGTCGCAACACTCGCCGCTACGGGTAATGTCGGTGTCCGTCACTCGGGTCTCACGCCGGGAATCTCCAGCAGCGTAGGTGCGATGACTGAGCGGCGCGACGGAATGGGCAGCGTCAGGTGGACGCCCGATCCGTCGCTCGCGCTGGATGCGAGCGCTCTGTTGACAAGCGAGCGCCAGCGCTGGCCCAGCGGCGGGGTGTTCGACTTTGCCGACAACACGCAGACCAACGCGCGACTCACGGGAACGTGGTTGAGCGAAGCGTCGCGTCTTACGTCGACGTTGGCGGTGTCGCAGCTGAATCACCTGTCGCGGACTGGTCCCACTACCCATCCGGTCAGCGGCACCGGCGACCGTCAGCTGCAGCGCCTTGGCGAGGCCGACGTGTTGTACACGCACAGGAGCCACGCCGCGGTCATCGATCTCGGCGCGCAGGTGCATCAGGAGTACATCATGTCGACAGACGGACGCATTACCGGCGGATCGCGCACGATCACGTCCGCTGAGCCGTATGCGCAGGCCGAGTGGTCGCGCGGGCGCTGGAGTGTCATTCCGGGTGCGCGACTGGGCTGGAGTCAACAATTCGGTTCGTACCTCAGCCCACGGATCGCGACGCGCTTTCGCGTCGATTCGTCACTCACGCTGCGGGCATCCGTCGGGCGTGGATTCCGCGCACCGGACTTCAAGGAACTGTATCTCGACTTCACCAACGATGCAGCACTCTACGCCGTGCGCGGGAATTCCGCACTGCGGCCCGAACACGCCGACAACATGTCGCTCGGCGCTGAATGGGAGGGCACGCGCGCGTACGCACGAACTCAGCTGTATCTGAACGAGCTGCACGGCTTCATCGAAACACGGCCGCTGGGGAAGTCGGGACGGTTTTCCGAATTCACGTACGGCAACGTCGCCAGAAGCACCACACGCGGAATCGAGACCGAGGCCGGAACAAACCTCGGTCCGTTGAAGGGAGAGATTGCATATGCATATCTCCGTACCCGCGATCGTGCCACAGCCGGCCCGATCCTCGGACAACCAGCGCACTCGGGACACATACGTCTGAGTGCACCGTTACTGCTAGGCGTTCGGGCGCGCGTTATAGACATGTACACGGGCAGCACGCCGATGCAGCGTGGTAGCGACGGGCGCATATCGAGCACGCGAGAGGCGTACAATCGCGTCGATCTCCGATTTGCGCGCCAGTCGCTTGCTCACGCTGATATCTCCGTTGGCGTGAACAACGTGTTCGACGCGAGACCTGCGCGTTGGGCCGATGCAACGGTACGCAGGATCTACGCTGGTATCACGCTGCACATGAACGGCGCCAATACCCAGATCTCACAATGATGATCGTTTCCAATTCGCACATTCCCTGCATGCCGCGTCGGGCTGTCCGCGCTTTGCTCGCAACCATCGCTCTGGCGGTAACGAATGCAGTTCCTGGCTCCGCGTCGCTGCTCGGAGCGCAGTCGTCAGAATCCGCATCATCGACCATCGGGACGCTGCTCGTTGCGCATGGTGGTGGACCTGCATGGGACGCGAACGTCGAGAGTCTGGCGAAATCCGTACACACGGGTGGCCCGGTTGCAGTGAGTTTGTTGATGGGACCCGGCGCGGCGACGCACCGGTTTCAGGATGCAGTGGCAAAGTTGGTCGCGAGCGGAGCAAATGAAGTAGTCGTCGTTCCGGTGCTCGTTTCGAGTCATAGCGGGCACATGGAGCAGATTCGGTATCTGGCAGGCGAGACCGATTCACTCGACGGGGAGATGATGCATCATCTGCACATGTCGGGCATCACGAGGCCCGCGCAGCACGTGCGCATTCGCGTTACTGCGGCGCTCGACAATGCGCCACAGCTTGCGCGCGTTCTCTCCGATCACGCGAACGCACTGGCAACAGATCCAACGCATCAGGCGCTCTTTCTCGTGGGCCACGGGCCGAATGACGCCGAGGACAGCGCGGCGTGGATGGAAAACCTGCGGCAGGTGGCCGACAGCGTCCGCGCGTGGACTGGCTTCAGTGACATCAAGATCGGTCTGGTGCGTGACGACGCGCCGGCGCCAGTGCGGGCCGAGGCGGTGAAGGAGATCCGTGAGACGATCCTGCTACAGCAGGCCGCAACCAGTCAGCCGGTGGTCGTCGTTCCGATACTCGTATCCTCCGGGACTGTCGTCAATACCAAGATCCCCAACGATCTGCGGGATCTGCCAATCATCTACAAGGCAGTTCCGTTGTTGCCTCATCCAATGATTGCGCGTTGGGTCGAGGCGCGAGTAAAGGAGATCGGTCGCACCCAGCCGGCGCAAACGAATTCGCCGGCATCTTCGCCAGCACCTGCGCCATCTGCGCACATCATGCAGTGACGATTCCGTCGGTGTGCGATTCAACCGGCAACGCGCCCGACCGAGACCGGGCGCCCTCGGTGCTGCTGGTGGATGAGCACGCGCTCGTGCGTGCAGGGCTGCGCTCACTCATCGATACGATTCCGGGGCTCAATGTTGTCGCAGAGGCTTCACAGATGTCTGACGCGATCGAGCTCGCCCACGTCCATCAGCCGGATGCGATTCTGGTAAGCGCGGCAGCGTGGGCCCAAGGCGGCGTTGACCTTGCGCCCAGGCTGAGGCACGAGCTGCCGCAGAGCTGTGTGCTGGTCATCGGCGGGGAGGCGGTTACGGGCGGCTCTGCGGGATTCGCCGGCGGTTACTGCTGTCTTCCGCGCGAGGCCGGCATCCGGGAGTTCTGTGCCGCCATCTCATCGCTGCTGGGAGGGCGTTGCCCCGACTGCGGCTTGCAGGGTGTTAGCTGTCCAGCGATGCAGAACGCGGCCTTGCTCAGCCGGAGGGAGCGTCAGGTGGCGGTGCGGGTAGCCGACGGCCTGACGAGCAAGCAGATCGCGTCGATGCTTGGCGTCGCGATCCGGACCGTGAACACGTATCGCGAGAGCCTGGCCCGCAAGATCGGCGCATCGTCGGCCGCCGCCCTGACCAGATTCGTGATCGAATCCGGATTGCGCGATACCAACCCCGTGGATGGCGAGGGGTCGTCAGGCGGTTGAAGCTCTGACGAAGCTCTGAGGGGCCCGGCTACCGTGGCTGCTCGGTAGCACAACGCGCGCCTGCTGCCTAAGTTCAAGCAATGCCGACCTTTGGAAACGGACGCCGCGTCGCGGTTGTGGCGGGCGTGAGAACGCCGTTCGCACGCGCCGGCACTGTGTTCAAGAGCCTCTCTGCTATCGAGCTCGGCAAGCTGTGCGTGAGCGAGCTGCTTCAGCGGTCCAATCTGAGCGGGACCGAGGTCGAAGCGCTGATATTCGGCACGGTCGTTCCAAACGTTCTGGCCCCGAACATTGCGCGCGAAGTCTCGCTGATGCCGATGTTGCCCAAGGGCGTGCAGTCCTACAGTGTGAGCCGCGCTTGTGCCTCGGCGAACCAGGCGATAACCGACGCTGCTGACCAGATAGCGCTGGGCCATCACGACGTGATAATCGCCGGCGGCGCTGAATCGCTCTCCAACGTGCCGGTTCTGCATTCGCGGGGCTTCGCGGATGCGCTGGTCGCGGCGTCGCGCGCCAAATCGCTTGCCGGCCGTATCGGCGCACTCTCCCGGATCCGGCCCAGGGATCTGGTTCCCATCACTCCGGCGATCGCGGAGCCAACGACCGGCGAGACGATGGGCGAGAGCGCCGAGAAGATGGCGAAGATCAACGACATCTCGCGCGAGGATCAGGATCACTTCGCGCTTCGCTCGCACAGGCTTGCGGCCGCGGGCACCGCGGACGGCCGGCTGACCGCCGAGATCTCGCCGGTGATAGTGCCTCCGCGCTACGACACTGTCGTGAGGACCGACAATGGCATACGCGAAGACACTTCCTACGAAAAGCTCGCTGCGCTGAAACCCGTCTTCGACAGGCGTTACGGCTCCGTCACCGCCGGCAACTCGTCGCCGCTGACAGACGGTGGTGCGTGTGTCCTTCTCATGAGCGAGGCCAAGGCGAAGTCGCTCGGCTATGAGCCACTCGGTTACATCAAATCGTACGCGTACTCCGCGCTCGATCCGGGCGAGCAGTTGCTGATGGGTCCTGTGCTCGCCGCGCCTGTTGCGCTGCAGCGTGCCGGACTCACACTCGACGACATGGGTCTGGTGGAGATGCACGAGGCGTTTGCGGCGCAGGTTCTCTGCAATCTCCAGGGCTTCGAGTCGGTGGCATGGGCACATCGCGCCGGCTTCGAGCACCCGGTGGGAGAGGTCGATCGCGCACGCTTGAACGTGATGGGCGGTTCGATCGCGCTCGGGCATCCGTTCGGCGCGACGGGCGCACGCATAACCACCACGTTGCTGAACGAGATGGGCAGGCGCGATGCGCAATACGGCCTCATGACGGTTTGCGCGGCCGGTGGGCTCGGCTTCGCTATGGTGCTGGAGCGAGACGTATGACGGAGCCGCGCATGACGACCCCGGTCACCAACGCACGCTACCAGGCTCCAGTGACCATGGAGATCGAAGATGGCATCGCGATCCTGACGATCGATCTGGTCGGCGAGCCCGTGAACAAGATCACGCGCGGGATGCGCGAAGCGTTTGTCGAGCTGTTCGATCGAATCGACCGCGATGACACGGTCAGGGCCGCCGTCCTGATCAGTGGAAAGCCCGACACGTTCATCGCCGGCGCGGACATCGAAGAGTTTACGCAACTGCGCGATGCTGAAGACGCAGAGCGTCTGAGTCGCGACGGACAGGCGCTCGTCGAGCATTTTGAA